>CBDUSJ010000318.1:0-3695 GCA_965369845.1 uncultured bacterium
ATCTCAAATCTTCAATCTCAAATCTTCAATCTCAAATCTTCAATCTCAAATCTTCAATCTCAAATCTTCCCCTGAAAAACAAATACTGCCTGTCCTTCGAGCCAGATATTTTTAAAACTAAATCCGTCTTTTTCAAAACTTACCGATAATTTTCCACCTCGTGTAGTAACGTTGATTTTTTCATTTTTGTCATTCCACCTCAGCGATGTTGCAAGCGCAGCAGCAACGGCGCCTGTCCCGCACGAAAGCGTCTCATCTTCCACACCTCTTTCGTAAGTTCTGACACTAATGCCCGAACTTTCCACCTGAATATATGTAACATTTATTCCTTCATTTTTAAACGGATTGGTTGACTGAATTTTTCTACCATCTTTAAATACGTCAATTTGGTTTATGTTTCCAACAAACTTTACAAGATGCGGAGAACCGGTATTGAGAATATAATCCTCGCCGGCATTTTCAATTTTGTCCACAGTTTTCATTTTAAGTTTTACAATTTCTTCTTTATCGGAAACATTTTTAATAAATCCTTCGTGAAAACCGTCTATGGCAAAAAATTTAGCTGAATTTTTTATGATTCCCAGTTTTTTGGCAAATGCAATAACACACCTGCCGCCATTGCCGCACATTGTACTTTCTTTGCCATCCGAATTAAAATATCTCATCCCAAAGTCACTCCCTTCGCGTTTGGTAAGTAATATCAGACCGTCCGCTCCAATTCCGTAATTTCGATGACACAACCTAATTATAGTCTCTGAATGTAAATCTGACATTTCAAAACGATTATCGATAAGGATAAAATCATTTCCGGTTCCGTGATATTTATAAAACTGAATTTCCATTTTTTATATTCTGTTTGCAAAACTAATATTTATAAATTGACGATGAAAATTCTACAGCAAAGAGCTTAACAATTTTTAACAGCAAAAGAAAAATATTACAATTTAAGTAAACGTTTTTTTTTAGGATTTGAAAACAAATCATTTGTTAAATAAATATTTAAAATAAATTTGGCTATGAAAAAATTTTTGGTCTTATTATTTACAGCTATTGTTGGCGGATTTTTTTCTGTTGGATTATACAAAATTATAGAACACAGATTTCAGGAGCCTGTCGCTTCTACGGTTATTAAAGAACAACCGTTACCTGTACATTCAACAAATTTTGCAGCAAACTACTCAAGTCCTGAAATTACGCCTGATTTTGTCGATGCCGCTGAATTGTCAATGCATGCAGTTGTTCATATCAAAACAGAATTAAGAATAAGGAATAATACTTATGATGAGTTTTTCTATGAATTTTTTGGAAGGCCATATAATAAACGCGGCCAACTTATTGTAGCTACAGGTTCAGGTGTTATCATAACCGCGGACGGCTATATTGTAACCAATAATCATGTAGTTCAGAATGCCAACAGACTTGATGTAACGCTTAATGACAAAAGAACTTATGAAGCTGAAATTGTTGGAACGGACCCTTCAACCGATCTTGCTCTTGTGAAGATTGATGCTGAAAACCTTCCGTTTCTTATTTATGGAAATTCCGACGCTTTAAAAGTTGGAGAATGGGTGCTTGCGGTTGGAAACCCTTTTAATCTTACCTCGACAGTTACTGCTGGAATCGTTAGTGCAAAGGCACGCTATATAAATATTCTCGGTTCAAACTCTGCCATTGAATCATTTATTCAAACCGATGCTGCTGTAAATCGCGGGAACAGTGGCGGGGCGCTTGTTAACACACGTGGAGAACTTGTTGGAATAAATGCCGCTATAGCGTCCAATACAGGGTCTTATACCGGCTATTCTTTTGCAATACCTGTCAACATTGTCCGCAAAGTCGTGAATGATTTTATTTACTACGGAGAAATTCAAAGGGCTTATATCGGCGTTACTATCAGAGATATCGACAGCAGGTTAGCCGATAATCTTGCTTTGGATAATTTAAACGGGGTTTATGTTGTTTCGGTATTCGAGAACAGTTCGGCTAATGATGCTGATATTCGATCTGAAGATATAATCTTAAAGATTGATGAAATAGAAATAAACAGTGTTTCAAGATTACTCGAAACTATTGGCCAGCATAATCCAGGCGACAGGGTAGATATTACGGTTACAAGAAATGGTAAAATCCTGAAAAAGGAGCTTTTACTCAAAAACAGGGAAAACAGTTATACAATAATATCAAATGAAAATGTTGGATTAAATGAAGCGCTTGGAGCTAAATTTGAGAATATTTCCGAAAATGAGAAAGTTGACCTTGGCCTCGATTATGGAATGAAAATTATTGAACTAAAACGCGGGAAACTATTGAACAAAGGAGTTAAAGAAGGCTTTATTTTAACAGAAATTGATAAGATGCCGGTAAGATCTTTTGAAGATATAAAAAATGCTGTCAAAGGCAAACAAGGTGGAATTTTGATTGAAGGTATTTATCCAAATGGTAAACGCGCATATTATGCAATTGGGTTGTGATACTGAAATTGGAAATCCATACGGACAAGTTTAGAAACTGGAAATTAGAAATCCATCCACCCGTACGGGCGGACAAGTTTCGCTGCTTTTTATATTATACTTATTATTTATTTTGATTTTTTAATTTCACCTAAAATTCATAATATTTTTTTTATTATTAAATTTATAATATTTTATCAGGCATATTATTTGTATTATTGTGCGCTTAGTTTTACAAATTCATTAATGAAAGTTTTTTAATGAGACAATTAAAGATCACAAAATCGATCACAAATCGCGAAACCGCGTCTCTTGACAAGTATCTGCAGGATATCGGAAAAGAAGAACTTATTACGGCAGATATGGAAGTACAGCTTGCCCAAAGGATAAAACAAGGTGATCATATTGCCCTTGAAAAGTTAACAAAGGCAAATCTTCGTTTTGTTGTTTCTGTGGCAAAACAATACCAAAATCAGGGGCTTAGTTTACCAGATTGTATCAACGAGGGTAATCTCGGTTTAATAAAAGCTGCCCAAAGATTCGACGAAACGCGCGGATTCAAATTCATCTCTTACGCTGTATGGTGGATACGTCAGTCAATTCTCCAGGCATTAGCCGAGCAATCCCGAATTGTTAGATTACCGCTTAACCAGGTGGGTTCGCTTAACAAGATCCGTAAAGAATCATCCAAACTCGAACAAAAGTTTGAACGTCGTCCATCACCGGTCGAAATCGCGGAATCATTAGAATTGCCTGAACGTAAGGTTGAAGCTGTTCTTAAAATAACAACCCGTACTGTTTCGATGGATGCACCCTTAACACACGATGAAGATATGAACCTGCTCGATGTTTATGTCCCTGATGATAATCCGGTAACCGATTCATACCTGATGAAAGAATCACTTGCAAGGGAAATCCAGCGTTCTCTTGCTACATTGACTAAAAAAGAGCGGGATATAGTAAATCTTTACTATGGTATCGGGAAAAATCACGGACTGACTCTGGATGAAATAGCTACGAAATTCGACCTTACACGCGAAAGAGTCAGACAAATTAAAGAAAAGGCAATTAGAAGATTAAAACATACTTCAAGAAGTAAGTTATTAAAAGCATATCTTGGACAATAAATTTTTTTTAAGTTTCTTCATGTTTGGGGGATCAGTCGAAAGATTGGTCCCTTTTTTTGTAATCGTTCACAGTTTAAGAAAAGCTGTATAAATAGCTGAATGTCTGTCTTCAGGGTTA
>CBDUSJ010000319.1:0-3694 GCA_965369845.1 uncultured bacterium
TGAGTTTACAGCAATAATTGAAAAAGATGAGGGATGGTATATTGCCTATTGCGCAGAGATATCAGGTGCTAATGGTCAGGGTAGAACAAAGGATGAATGTATAAAAAGTTTGGGGAAAGCAATTGAATTAATTTTAGAAGATCGGCGTCAAGATTCCTTGCGTGGAGTTCCTAAAGGCGCAATATCAGAATTGGTAACGGTTGAATGAAAAGAAATAATTTGATAAAACATTTGAGACGAAACGGCTGTTATCTCAAACGAGAAGGCGCTTCTCATTCCTTGTGGTGTAATACGCTTACAGGACATGTTGAAGCTGTACCGAGGCATACAGAAATACCAAATAGATTAGCACAGAAGATTTGCAAGACACTAACAATAAAAGAGATTGGCTAACCAAGCACTGCACCTAAACGTTATTCCGCTGCGCTTCATAGTGTCAAGTAAATTCAATAATTAGTTGTAATAAAATATCACACCACCGACAAATTACTTTTTTTAAATGAACCGATTTTACAACACTTCGAGCCGGCAAGAATCAAGTTTTATAAAAATGAATAGTAAAATTGTAAATGCCCATAACGATGAACCCCCGTAACTAAAAAATGGTAGCGGAATTCCAATTACCGGAAACAAACCTAAGGTCATGGCAATATTGACTGCAAAATGGAAAAAAATTATTGACGCTACTCCATAGCCGTAAATCCTGCTGAATTTCGACCGCTGCCTTTCGGCAATAATTATCAGCCTTATTAATAAAATCACAAATAAAGATATTATCACCAGACTTCCGAGAAATCCCCATTCTTCTCCGACCGTACAAAAAATAAAATCGGTGCTTTGCGCGGGAACAAAATTATACTTTGTCTGGGTGCCTTTTAAAAATCCTTTACCCGTTAACCCTCCCGACCCTATTGCTATTAATGACTGGTGAACATTGTATCCGGCGCCTTTATCATCTGTTACCTTTCCTAAAAGTACATTTATCCTTGTTTGCTGGTGAGGTTCAAGTATTTTTTCAAAAGCGTAATCAACACTGAATACAAATCCCGAGACAATTATGAACAGACCGATCAGGGTTATAATATTTTTGAAATTTCTCTTTATCAGAAAAAATAAAATTATTGCTATTCCGGCAAGCAAACCAACTATTATTAATTTATTAATGATCAGTGTAAAAACGAAAAGTCCTATTATTATTAATCCTATTATCAAAAATCTTCTTGAAAGTCCTTCGCGATAAAGAACAATTATAAAAGAAAAAAACACCAAAGCCGAGCCGGTATCGTTCTGAAGGAAAATAAGTACGGCTGGAATTGCAATAATCAGAATTATCTTAAAAATATTTTTGCTGTTCTTTACATTTATATTTAAACTGCTTAGAAACTTTGCAAGAGCAAGACATGTTGCAAATTTTGCAAATTCGGCGGGCTGGATTGAAAAATTTCCAATTTGAAACCAGGATCTTGAGCCTGCAATTTCTTTTCCGAAAAATAACACTCCTATCAGCGAAAGCAATATTAAAAAATAAATTATATACGAAAATGCTGTAAAAAACTTAGCATCAATAAATAAAATAATTAAAGCAATAGCTAATGAAGTTACAATCCAGATAAGTTGTTTTCCATAGTTTTGTGATATATCAAAAATACTTTGATGGTTTTCGTCATAAACTGCCGCATAAATGTTGACCCATCCCATAAGCACCAATGCCATGTAAAGAAATATAGGCAGCCAGTCCACATTGTGAAATATGTTTTTTCTCTTCCTCAATTTTTTAATATTAAATTCGTGTTCAATATTTTTTCTTCAAACCATGGTTTTTTAAAATCCCCTAATAGATATTTTTGTATCAACAATGTTGCAATCGGCGCGGCAATTACCGAACCGTAACCTCCATTTTCAACTACCACTGAGATAGCAATTTTAGGATTCTCTTTTGGCGCAAACGCAATAAAAACCGAATGATTTTCACCATGCGGATTCTCGACAGTGCCCGTTTTTCCACATTTCTGAATGCTGTCATTATTGTACCATCTTGCCGTTCCGTGTTCGCCCGAATATACTTTGTACATTCCTTCAACAACAGCTTCAAAATTTTTATTGTTAATTAGAGTTTCTTTTTTTATTTTTTCTATTTCCGATTTTTCATTATTACCGCCGATTATTTTAACAATATGCGGTTCGAAGTAATATCCCCGGTTAGAAATAATTGCCGATATATTTGCCAATTGTAACGGGGTAACAAGCAATTCACCCTGCCCTATCGAGAGGGAACGGATCGTGAGCGAACGCCAGTGATTTTCTCCAAAGTATTTGTCGAAATATTCCGCTCTTGGAACATTTCCACTTCTCTGAACCAATAAATCCGTTTCAAAGGGTTTTCCGATATTAAAACTCAAAACATAGTTGCGCCAAACATTAAAAGCTTCGCTTGTCGATTCATATTTCGGATTATCAATTATGCTTTTAAACACCTTCCAGTAATATGTATTACACGACTGTTCGATTGATTGCACCAGATTCAGCGGTGATTTATGATTATGACTGCATCTAATCGGGGCTGCATTTACACCTGCACAACTATATTTTGTGTTTTTATTAAGAACATTTTCTTGTTGTCCGATAAGCGCAATGATAGGTTTGAACGTTGAACCCGGAGGATACTGTGCAAGCAAAGCCCTGTTAAAAAGCGGTAATAATGTATCGCTGTTAAGTTTTTTATAATTCTTACTTCTTATCCTCCCTATCAGGAGATTCGGATCGTAAGACGGACTGCTTACAAGGGCAAGAATTTCTCCCGTTGAAGGTTCTATTGCAACAATACTTCCTTTTTTGTTTTTCATTAATAGTTCGGCATACTCCTGCAGCTCCGTATCGATTGTGAGATATATATCCTGCCCTGCAACAGCCAGTGTATCGTATTTGCCGTGTTCATAGCTACTTTTTTCCCGGTTGAATACGTCAACCATTTTTATCTTCAAACCTTTTTTACCTCTTAATACTTTTTCATAAGATTTTTCTATTCCGCTTTTTCCAATGTAATCCCCAAGTTTATAATACGGATCTTCTTTCATTTCATTATGATCAACTTCACCGATATAACCGAGAGTATGAGATGAGATTGGCATTGGATATTTACGTAGTGTCCTGGCCTGAACAAAAAACCCGGGAAATTTGAATAATTTTTCTTCAAGATACCCGTAATTTTCTTTCGATATCTGTTCTTGAAAAATGGAAGCTCTGTAAGGTGAATATGTCCGGGCTTTTTTTATCTTTTTTTCGAATGATTCAATATCGATACCTATCAAACTGCACAATTCGTTTGTATCAATAATTTTAACCTGTTTTGGAACAACCATCAGGTCGTAAGCAGCCTCATTAAAAACCAGCAGTTTTCCGTTTCTATCGTAAACAAGCCCCCTTGCGGGATATTGGGTAACATACCTCAGAACGTTATTCGTTGCCGATAAAACATATTTTTTATTAATTATCTGAATATAAAACAGCCTTATAATAAACAATAAACCGATTATTACAAAAACGAAAATTACTACATATTTTCTGCTATTGTATGTTCTTTCCCCGTACATATTTTCAGAAATGTTTACTTATCTGATATTTCTCTAATAAAAATCTCTGCTGTCTGTTCTATTGATTTTTCGATAGGAATAAAAGAATAGTTGATTGCCTTTTT
>CBDUSJ010000320.1:0-3651 GCA_965369845.1 uncultured bacterium
AAGAGTTGAAAAGTTGAAGGGTTGAAAGGTTGAAGAGTTTAAAAATGTTCTTTACTTTTTGGTTTTTTGAAACTAACTGAATTTGAAGGTAAATATTATTTTGATGTGCTACGAGAAGTAATCTTAAGGGAGTCGAAGATTCAGTCAGTCTCCAATATTACAATAAAAACCTTATATTAAATCCATGAAACCTTAGTGTTAATTATCATTAAAAGTGTACCACTTTAAGAGAGAGTTTAAGCATTAAATAAGGTTTTTTATGTAGCACATCAAAATAATATTTAGACAAATTAACATGGCACTACTTAAAGAATTAAAAAAAATCACCTATCTTGTAACCTTTTTAAAAAAATCAAGTAACCATATTTGTATTTAAAAATTAAAATCAGAATTCTGTGAATATTTTCAGTACAGATGAAGAATTAATGACGGCTGTTAAAAATGGCGACTTAGAAGCGCTTTCGCCATTATTCGAGAAATATCATATCAAGCTGTATAATTTTTTTCTGCGGCTTACATCCGACAGGGAAACCAGCAGAGACCTTACTCAGAATGTTTTCAGCAGGATCATAAGCTACAGGGAAAGCTATAAAGAAATATACAAGTTTAAAACTTGGATTTATCAGCTCGCAAGAAATATTCATATTGATCATTATAACAAAAACCGATACTTGATTTCTGAAAATTATGAGATAGATAGAATTTCCGAAGATGAAAAAGATGTTTTGACAGAATTAGACGAGACAGAGAAAAAAGAAACCCTTAAAGAAGCCCTTTGTCAACTGCCTGTCGATCAGAGGGAGATAATTGAGTTGAGTAGGTTCCAGGAATTAAAATACGAAGAAATATCAAAAATTACCGGAAATACGGTTGGCGCTGTCAAAGTAAAAGTTCACAGGGCAATAAAAAAATTAAAGGAAGTTTATTTTCAAATTGCTTAAACCGAAAGTTATGGAATGTAAAAATATTAAGCCGTTATTGATTGATTTTGTTGATAAAAAACTGACAGTTGAAAAAACACAACTTGTGAAAGAACATCTAAAAAAATGTAAATCATGCCGGGAAGAGTTGGATGACCTGATTGTATTAATTGAAGAAATGAGCAAGATCGGGGATGAAAAACCTGACGAAAGTCTGCGCATGAATTTCGAGATGATGATAGAAGATGAAAGGAAAAAGATAAAAAGTAAACATGTTGTGGAAATGAAAACGCAATCAACTCCCGCTTGGTTGATATCTCCTTTTGGAAGGATCGCAGCAGGGTTTGCGCTTCTTATTTCCGGAGTATTATTAGGTTTGCTTTTGAACCGGGATCATGATTCAAATACTGAAATGGCCGGTATGAAAAATGAGCTTAACCAAATGAAGGAAATGCTCATCCTAACCAAGCTTGAACTGCCTTCGGCAAGCCAGCGTATCCTAGCGACAAACTACATAGATGAGATAGATGTCCCGGACGACAATATCCTGATCGCCCTAATAAAAACAATGAATAACGACCCGAACGCTAATGTAAGGATGGCGGCTTTAAACGCATTGTCAAAATTTAAGGGTCAGCATATTATTCGTGATGCGCTTGTTGAATCGTTGAGTATTCAAACCGATCCGATTATCCAGATATCGCTCATAAACCTGCTTATTGAATTACAAGAAAAACGGGCAGTTGAAAAAATGAAAAAACTGCTTGAAAATACCGAAACAAACGAATCAGTGAAGCGCTTGGCTCAATCAGGTATTGTTACAATCATCTAAAAAATGAAAAATCCGGAATTGTTTCACTTGCCGGCCCGAAACAAATTCAGATAAATTCAGAAATTAAAATAATGTTTAACAATTAAAAATTAAAAAAATGAAATCAATAGTAAAAACATTTGTTGCAATTTTAATTCTTTTAAGTAATTATTCTTTTGCACAGGAATACACACATTCAGTAAAAAATGCAAAGAAGATTTTTATTAAAGATTTTCTTGGCGAGATAAAAATTAAAGGTCATTCGGGTAACGACTTAATAATTGAGGCAGATGATCTTAAAGAACCTTCAGAAAGAGCAGAAGGATTAAAACTGCTTACTGCCAGCAGTCCCGAAAACACAGGCATCGGCTTAAGTTTACAGGAAACAGACAGTGAGATCATAATTACCGGAGTCACACGTCAGGCGAAAGATGCAGAATTTACATTCCTTGTGCCTGACGGTATAGCTTTAAAATTGCACTTCACCAACCCGTTTGCTTATTCTGATGTCCACGTTAGCGATTTTAACAGCGAACTCGAGATCGAAACTCTCAACGGGGATATAATCCTCGAAAACATTACCGGCCCGGTTATTCTGCATTCGATAAACGGTGAAATTAACTTAAGCTTCAGTAAACTTATGCAGGAAAGCCCTATGTCTGTTTCCGCAATAAATGGCGATATTGATATTTCCATGCCGGAAAGCAGTAAAGCTAATTTTGAATTAAGCACAATACACGGCGATATTTATACCGACCTTGATATTAAGGTGGAAAAGGAAAACGAAAATAAAAACATGAAATTTATCGGAGGACAAAGTAAAATACAGGGAACTCTTAATAATGGCGGTGTTGAAATCAATGTATCCGGAATAAACGGCTCAATTTATCTAAGAAAAAAATAATTATGAAAAAATTATTCGTTCCAATAATTATTTGTTTGTTTGTAATAAATGTACAGGCGCAGAAGATTGTTGAAAAGACGGTAACATTATCTTCAGGCCAGGAAGTAAATCTTGATTTTCAGTTTGCAGATCAAATAATAATAAAAACCTGGAATAAAAAAGAGGCTTATGTTAAAGCTATTGTCAGCATTAACGATGATGAAGACAACGACAAGTATGATCTTAAGATAAAGAAATCTGATGGCAGAATAACATTCAGGGAAGATATTGAAGGGCTTGGCGATAATCATAATTCAAATACTGTGTACGAAAGAGGTGTGATAGTTCGCAAAAAGAACCGCTGCATTGAAATGGAAATCGACTACGAGGTTTATCTGCCGGCATCTGTTGAACTTAAAGTTGAAAGTATCAGCGGGGATATTGAAATAATAGGCTTGAAAGGACCGATGAATATCGAAACAATAAGCGGGTTTATCGACCTGACAATAAGTTCAACATTGCGTGCTGATTTTACACTTAGCACAATTTCAGGCAGTATGTATTCCGACCTTGATATTAGCAGCGATAAAGAAGTCTCAAAAATGAGAATGATTTCAGGGGGTACTTACGAAGGATCATTAAACGGAGGGGGTACGGATATTGTCTTAGAAACAATTAGTGGAGATATTTATCTCAGAAAAGAAAAATAGAAAAATCGCAGAGCGATGAAATTATGGTAAAAACAAAAGCAACATAATAAAACAAAAGCAGCATGGCTGCGACATAACTTAAAAAAAATTCGATTCCGCGTTAAAACCCGTTTGACCGCTTGGAGCGGTTGTACGGGTATGACTCAGTCTTGCAAAATTCAGCTTTCCGCTTCCTGTTTTTTTCTTTCAGGTGTTTTTCCTGACCTGCTGCTAATAAAAATCCTGTGGATGCAACAAAATATGAATAATTACAGACTTCCTGACCCTGTAATTGATTATCAATCTGTTATAGGTTTTTATCGGAAAATAATAGTGACACTTTTTTAA
>CBDUSJ010000321.1:0-3650 GCA_965369845.1 uncultured bacterium
GCCTTTAGCCTTTCCACTTTAGCCTTTAGCCTTTCCACTTTAGCCTTTAGCCTTTATACCCTTATACTTTTTTTTCAGCCTTATAAAATCATATTTACATTATCTACCTTCCATTTGCAACAACAATTTTTTCTGATACATCAGGCGTTCTTTAAGTATGGAAATATAGGTTTTGTTGAGCGTGTCGGGAAAATAATTGTATGACTTCTCTGCCCAGGATATGGCCGGTTCGAGCAACCCCTCCATTTCGCCGGCAACAGCGAGGTTGAAACATGCTTTTGCCCGTTCTTTCGGGTCGTTGTTACGAAGTTCTTCTCTCCAAAAATAAGCGGCTTTTTTCCAGTTTCCTTCTTTTACCAATTTATATCCACGCCGGATATTTTTACTTCCGCTCCTGAAATACACCCTGGACGTCTCGGCCCAGTAAGGAGTTATTCTGTATCCAAAATCCAGGCCTGTTTCAATTGCCGCTGCTTCGAGTGCATCATATCTGGTAGGAATATTTTTAAAGTCGAAATAATTTATCTGTTTGCTGAAATAAAAAGTGTCAACCATGACTGTTTCATCAAGTATCTGCATCTTTGCCGGATCGATAACAAGCCAGTTTGCTCTTGTTGACACAGTGTGTTCAATGTAAAATGGTCCAGCATAGTTGCTGTACAATTCGTGTTTATCGAAAGTTTTGAGGAAATTTAGCATTATCACTGCGTCTGCGCTGGCGCTGTCGCACATATCACGCAGAATCAGCCAGTTTTTTATTGTGTATTTTTCTGTAAATTTTGGGAATTGTTTATCGAAAACCGTATCACATAAAACAGTCTGAAATCTGCCTGAAGAATTAATAAATTCTTGTAGTGAGCCGAGGGCAGTTATTGAAAGAGCGCTGTCAAGAAAAACGGAATCATAAAATATTTCACCATCCGAAATAAAAAAAGTTCCGGCGCTGTCGCTGCGCGGCAAAAGGCAATTGCTGACAAGAAGAAATGTGTTTATTCGCTGAGTGAAGGAAATTTCAGCCGGTTCAAGAACTGTAATGTTAAAATACTCTATCGTGCTACATGCAGAAAACAGAAGTATTGTAACAATAGCCGATAAGAAAAATGTTCTTAACTTAATTGATCTCATTTTTAGTTTAGAAAAATTTCCACAAACACTTTTGCATATTTGCTGTCAACTTCAGGAAAATCAATCTTGAACTTAAATATTTTACCATCCTGACTACTTAAAACAGCATTTTTTATATCCTTAATTTTTTGATTATTAATATAAACCTCAAATTCATCCTGTTCGCCTGATAGCCCCTGAAGTAAAAGAATGTATTTGTTTCCTTCCAATTTGTTTGAAATAATTCTGAAGCCTTTCGATTTTTCCCCGGGCTTTGGATGGTTCACAACAGGAATTATTTCAATACCATTTTTGCTTATAACTGATATTTCCGTTGTATCTTTTATATCGAAAGAGATAACAAGCATCTGGTTGTTTGAACCCTGTTCAGTTAAAATCGTATTGGATGTTCCATTCAGATGTAATTTTTTAAAAATAGTTCCTTGCGGGAAAGCCGGGCAGAATTTGATATTCAGAGGTACATGCCCCTGATGCCGGAAAAAATACAACGTTTTGTTATCACTTCTTTTCATTTCAAAATCGAGAAAATGCTCACCGATTCTAATATTTTCAACTTTTATCGAATCCCAGTTTGCAGGAAACGATGGTGAAAATACAAGCCGGTTTTTCATGGCATCGGGTTCAATTCCGAGCATACCTTCGATGGCAGGTTGCAAAGCCATTGTTTCGGACCAACACTGATGTCGGCATACTCCCGATGGTTTGTATTCCATGCCGTTCATGACTTCTTCAACAAAACCCAGCGCCCAGTTTCGGTAAACCAAAAGATTGTTCAATACATGTGAAAATCCTTGTACAGGACGGCCGCTTTCATATTCGGCAAGTGCCGTCCAGCCTGTGAAAAGAGGCCAGACACTGCCGGTGTGATAACCTTCCGGATTGAAAAGTTTGCTGTTTTCATCTACTATCCTGACGCCCCAGTCGGCAGTGAACTCGTTGGCGGCAAAACTTTCAAGAACTTTATCCGAACGTTTATCCGCCACCTGCCCGAATAAAACCGGTATTGCCGGCATTATTGTTTTTTCTTCAATAAAGCTTCCGTCTTTTTTAAGGCCGAGATAATAGAAATTTTCGGCTTCGTTCCAGTAAAGTTTGTTGATTTTATTTTTAACTATTTCAGCGTCTTTTTTATATTTTTCCGATTCGGAGTTTTTACCAAGATAATGCGCAATACCGGAAGCTTCTTCAAGAGCCGCAGCCCAGCATGATGCAAGATACAGCGAAGTGTGTGAGCCAAACAAACCGCCGCCTTCAACCCAGCCGTGCCCAACATTGGTGTTCTCGATAAGCAGGTCGTTGTCAGTGTCGGTAGAGTAACAAAAGTCAACAGCGGCTTTTATATGAGGCCAGCTTTGGCGGATAAAATTCAGGTCGCCCGAATGTTTCAAATATTTTCCTGCAAGGACAATATACAGCGGAGTTGCATCGGAAGCATCGTAGTGTATAAAACCGGATGTGGTTAATTCATGAAAAATTTTACCATTCAAATCCTGATATTTTTGCAATATTTCGAGCACAGATTTCACCTTCTCAAAATCGCCGTAATCGAGCAAAGCAAAACCACTCCATTCGGCGTCTCTTCCGAAATACCAGGAATATCCCGGTCTGCCGTCAATATCATGGCCGCCTTGCCAACCGGATGTTGTCGGGGCATATCCTGCCACCAGTGATTTTCCTATGCCCGGAGTGTTAACAAAAAACCTGTCAGCCCCAATGAGCGCCCATCGGTAAGCCTCGTTAAATTCGTTATCAGGCGTGGCTATTTTCAGGCTTTTTTCAAAGAAATCTTTTGTGTATTCCGTTGTATTTTTAAAAATCCGGGCAGGGTTTTCCAATGCCGAAATATAAGAAGATACAGCTTTATTTATTCCTTCATTTCCCGCTGCAACAACAATGTCGAAATTATCATTCATTTCAAGTTCAATTTTAAAAAGAGTTGCTACCTGCAATTTGTCGGTTGGCAGACCGATAAATACACTGTCGGCCTGTTCAAAATTTTCAAAACGCCCTGAAAGACAATTTTTTTCGTTGATCACCGGAAGTATTGAATTAAGATTGGTTCCGGCATAAATTGGCGAGGGCTTTTTGTTCGAGCCTAAAATACAAACAAAATCTTCTGACAAATCGGAAACAAAAAATGCATTCAGGTTTTCATTCCATTTGTAAAGCAGGTTTTTCAACACATGTTCGGAATACGGCCACATCAATCGTAAATTACTTTTGAATTTAATATAGAGCGATGCAGGATAAACCCCGCTGTATTCATAATGTATCACTGCCTGCGGTTCTTCGATTGATGTTGTGATTATTTCTTTAACGGATGCATTTTTATACCGGTAAAACCGTGTGAACGACTCGGGCCTGACTTCTATTTCCGGTTCCTCATCATTAAACCAGTAAATTGTATCCTTGTGCGATAATTTTATCCCGGCTTCGTAATCGCGCAACGCCATAAAAGGATGCGCCCATATTTCTTCTATGCCGCCTTTTTCTTTACCCATAACGAGCAACCTCTGTCCGGCAAC
>CBDUSJ010000322.1:0-3642 GCA_965369845.1 uncultured bacterium
AAGTTAACAAAAATCGTAACCGTTCACAGAACACTGAAAGAAGAAATTAGAAATTGGAAGTTCGTATGGATGGATTTTTAATTTCAAACCGTGAACGGTTAACAAAAATTAATTTATATGGCAAAAGTTCTTGGGATAGGTAATGCTTTGGTTGATATCATGGTGAAACTCGAAAATGATGATATCATTCAAAAATTTGACCTTTTAAAAGGCGGGATGAGGTTGGTTGATCAGAAATTTTTTGATAGTCTTCTGATGGCTACATCACATTTTGAAACAGAAAATGCCGCCGGTGGTTCGGCGGCAAATACAATTAACGGACTTGCAAAACTGGGTGTTGAAACTGCTTTCATCGGCAAAATTGCAAACGATAAATTCGGTAAAATACTGGAACAAGACATGATCGAAAGCGGCATTTATCCTGTTCTTTTACAGGGCAATGCTCCCACGGGTCTGGCGGTAGCTCTGGTAAGTAAAGATTCGGAACGAACTTTTGCAGTAAATCTCGGTTGTGCAATAGACCTTTCACCCGAAGACCTGAACAACGAAATGTTCCGTGGATACGATTTCTTCCATATTGAAGGATACCTTGTGCAAAATCACGACTTGTTGCGTAAAGCAATGAAACTTGCAAAAGCTAATAAAATTAAAATTTCGATTGACCTTGCAAGTTATGATGTTGTTCGTGAAAATAAACAGTTTCTTGAGGAAATTGTAAAAAATTACGTTGACATTGTTTTTGTTAACGAAGAAGAAGCAAAGGCTTTTACCGGCCTTGAACCGGAAGATGCATTGGATGAAATTTCAAAGTTTTGTGAAATTGCAGTTGTTAAAATCGGTAAGGAGGGTTCATATATCAGGGATAAAAATAAAAAACATAAAATAGTCGTAATAGAAGCGCACAGCATCGACACAACAGGCGCAGGCGACCTTTATGCCGCCGGATTTATTTACGGACTTTCGCAGAACCTTCCACTCGAAAAATGCGGACAGTTAGGCTCGGTACTCGCTGGAAATGTCATCGAAGTTATTGGCGCAAAAATGAAAGAAGAAAGATGGTCAAAAATCCGAAATTCCGTGAAACATATTATTGAATCCTAAAAGATAATATTAACTTTATCAGCAAAAAATCCGGAATATGGCTCAGGAATTATCCAAAAGGGAAAAATGGATAAAGCGCAGGTTTTATCTTGAAAAGAGAATAAGGAAAAGGCAGCGGCGCGGCCCGAGAGTGATTAGGAAATGGAGGGTTTTCGCATTTTTATTGCAGGTTTTTACCTTGTTACTTAAGTTATTTGGAGTTTATCAAAAAGGATTTCAAAAAGCTGTTGATATAAAAATCTATGAATATGAACTGCCTTTCGAAAAGCTGCCTGAAAAGTTTGAACAATATTCAATTCTGCATCTTACCGATCTTCATCTTGACACCGTAAAAGGGCAGGAAAATTATATTATCGAAAAAATTAAAAATCTGAATATTGATATTTGTTTTATTACCGGAGATTACAGACGCGATACCAAGGGGCATTTCAGTCAGGTTATTGAGCCGCTAAAAAAAGTTGTAGAAGCAATAAATTCAAAAGACGGAATAATTGCAGTACTCGGAAACCACGACACATATCTTTTGGTTAAGCCGATGGAGGAAATGGGTATCAGAGTATTGACAAATGAAAGCTGTGAAATAAAACGAGACGACAACAAAATCACAATTTCCGGTGTTGACGATGTTCACTACTATTTTACAAAAAAAGCTATTTCTACACTCGAAGAAAAAATTGATGGGTTCAAAATTGCTCTTGTCCATTCACCGGAGTTATTCGATGTGGCTGCTGAAAATAGTTATTCTCTTTACCTGTGTGGACATACACATGCCGGACAGATTTGCCTGCCGGGAGGAAAACCGATAATTAAACACCTTTCGAACGGGAATAAATATTACAAGGGACTTTGGAAATACCTCGGCATGACAGGTTATACCGGACAGGGAACCGGAACTTCCGGTATCCCCGTGCGCTATAACAGTGAAAGTGAAATTACCTTGTTCAGACTTACAAAAAAAATATAATTTCAAAATCCTGAATATGTCAGCCCTTGATGAAAAATACAATAAAAGAAGATACAAGACTTCTTACGGAACTACGGTTGTAAGCATTTCGATGGTTTTATTTATGTTGGGCCTACTTGGATTAATGATTTTCCATACTAAAAAACTCTCCGACTTTGTAAGAGAAAATATTGGAATATCAATAATAATTAAAGAAAACGCTGGCGAAGCTGAAATCCTGAATTTGAAAAACAGATTAGATTCATCCGGTTTTATTAAATCCACCGAATATATCACTAAAGAACAAGCAGCACAAGAACTTACCAAAGACCTTGGCGAAGACTTTGTTGATTTTATCGGCTACAATCCATTGCTTCCTACAGTTGAAGTCTTTTTGAATGCTGATTACACGCGTGAAGACAGCTTGATTGTTTTTGAACAAAAACTGATGAATGAAAAAATTGTTAAAGAAGTGTCTTATCAAAAATCACTTGTTGATATGATAAATAATAATATTTCAAAAGTCAGCGCCGGGCTGCTTGGTTTTAGCTCTCTTTTACTGATAATCTCGATCATTCTTATTTTTAACACCATCAGGCTTGCGGTTTTTTCTAAAAGGATGCTTATAAAAAGTATGCTGCTGGTAGGCGCCACACGGTCGTATATTCAAAAGCCGTTTATTATTCAGGGAGTGCTGCAGGGATTTATCGGTTCTTTATTTGCTGTTTTATTGTTGGTTCTGACAATCCTCTTTATTCAAAATAAAATTCCCGAATTAATCGTATTAAAAGATTCCGGTTTTCTTTTAATATTATTTTTGTCGCTCATAGTTTTTGGAATAGTGATAAGCTGGTTATCTAATTATTTTGCTGTTAAAAAATACTTAAATGTTAAATCGGATGATTTATATTAATAATTTTACAGCCTGAAAAAAAATTAAAACTTTAAGTATTTTAGGCACTCCAAGTATTTTAGGCACTTTATAAAAACCAAACTTAAGGAACTGAATAGTTACAATAAAATAAATAACATGAAAAAGGAAAAAACCCGAAAAAAAATTACAGTACCCGAAGCAGGAAAAGTAATGCCTGAAAAGCAGGATTTCGCATTCGGAAAAGAAAACTATAAATGGTTACTGATTGGCATTGCCTTTATTTTTGTCGGATTTATTCTGATGATAGGCGGCGGCTCCAAAGACCCAAATGTTTTCAGCGATAAGATGTTCGACTTTCAACGGCTTACTCTATCACCGATTTTGTTGCTTATCGGATATATGATAGGGATTTATGCAATTATGAAAAAACCGAAAGATTAAAATTATAACCGATGAATTGGTTAGAAGCATTATTACTTGGGTTGGTACAGGGGCTTACCGAATTTCTGCCGGTCAGCAGCAGCGGGCATCTTGAACTTGGAAAAGCGCTTCTCGGCGTCGATGCAGTGCACAGCCTGACATTTACCGTTGTAGTGCATGGCGCAACTGTTCTTAGTACCATTGTGGTTTTTTATAAAGATATTTGGGATAGTTTAAAATTAAATTATTAACATTTTTAAAAAAAAATATTTTAATCAATATGAAAAAAAAATAAATATTGATT
>CBDUSJ010000323.1:0-3628 GCA_965369845.1 uncultured bacterium
ATTTAGCAATTAAATCCCGAAGACATGCATTCAGCAACTGTGAACGATTACATTAATAATGATCCCTGAAATCTTTTTTCCTTGAGTATTTCATATCTTTCAGTATTGAGGCTTTCACATTAATTCCGAAATTCCAGCTCTTTCTTCCTCCCATAGGCACCCAGTTTAAGTGCATTTCCCAGCAATGCAGATCACGGTGAATATCTATGGAAGTATAGGTAAATTTACAGGTTTCAAAGTCGAAGCCCGATCTGAATACTATTTTCCATTTTGGAGTAATACTTATGTCACCGCCGAATCCCAGTGTTTGAACAAAAGTTCTGTTATCTTCGCAATCATTGTTTATATATGCAGGATTATTTGAATACATGAAATTATAATTTATATTAAACCTCCAGGGATTGTCCCAGTCGATGTATGATTCCGGATTATCAAATACATCCCTTAATTCCTCTTCGGTATAATCATTTTCAAGAGTTGATGGCAATTCCTTTTTTTTACCTTTCAGGTCATTTGAACTTATTTGCCAGTTAAGTCCCAAATTCCAAACAGTGTTTTCAAGCCTGAACAATCTGTGGTTTACATCCCATTCAAACCGGTTCAGATTTCGCATTCCTGCTGAATCCAAAACATACGGATCCCAGGTGCTTGAGTAAGTAATATTAAATTTTTTAAATAATATGGTACGACCGCTCATGCTTAATGGCGCCCAGTTTAGTGAGTCTTTTGCAAGGTTGTAGGAAGTGGAAATTGAAAAATTATCAATGAGTTTAATTTTTTTTGTGCCGCTGATAGTATCTTTCCTTGACCTGACTTTCATTTCAAGGTTGTTGTTAAGAGAAAAAGAAACTGTGCCCGACTTGCCGTCAGGTGGGGTGCCATATATGCCCTCCTCGAAAATTGAATATCTTTTGTAGTTTCCTGCCGTATCAGTTTGAACATCGTGGTAATACCCCCAAAAATCCGAGCCAAAATCAGGATGGTAACTGAACGAAACCGAAGGAGTAAGCACATGCCTGATAGCTGTTACAGGCCCTTTTTTAAACTGGAACATTCCATACAGCTTTGTATTAAGAGATGCTCTAAAAGAAAAGTCATGGGCAATCTTGAAATTATGAACAGTGTCGGTTTCTACATATCCTACGATGGTGTCGGTTGCTGTAAAAAGCGAATCATTAATCCACTCTTTCCTTATCGTCCATGGATACAGGCGTCCGGTATAATTGATAGAATTTGTTAGGGTAAAATGTTTTAATACTTTTATTGATGTGCTGATAGGGATTGTATGTTTCATGCCGTTTTTGAAATCATCGTCCCATCCCGGTTTAAATATCAGAGTATCTCTTGTGTTGATCCGGTTTTCGGCATTCATGGTATATTTTACATTAATATTTTCGTACCATCTCGGTTTGCCAACCGGGATTTTTTTTCTGAAGGGATAAAATTGTTTTGTATTGAAAGTAAGTTGTGGTAAAGTGATACTTATCGAGCCATCGATTGTATTTTGCTGGTGTGATGCATTAAGTGTAAGAAAATATTTATTCGACCAGTTTTTTTGATATGCTATACTCGACTGAAAAGTGTTTGTCAGGTAAGCCTGTGTGCTTGTAAGGTTAAACTCGTTGTAACTGGAACTGACAATATAAACATTTGCCGAAAACCGGCTGTTAGGCTTGGCTTTCGGATCCTGAGAATGCATCCACCTGATATTGAAATCTTTCTTTTTATCGTGATCGGGCGAATCGCGGTCGCCGAGGATATTAACTGTATAACCGAAGTTAAAATTCCCATTATAGCGGTATCGCTTTTTGTAATTTAATGATGGTCGTATAGCCCAGCTTCCGCTTGTGTAAATATTTCCGATAACTGTTAGGTCCAAATAATCGTTTATTCCCCAGTAATAACCAACGCCTTCCAAAAAATATCCCCTGTTTTCTGATTCTCCGAACGAAGGAATTATTATTCCCGATCGCTGACCGCTTTTATTAGGAAACAAACCAAAAGGTATAAAAAGCGGAACAGGCACACCTTCTATTTCTAGGTACGCAGGACCGGATACAATTTTATTATCGGGTATTACCTGTGCTTTATTGTACCGGAATCCATAGTGTGGGGGATTGTGGTCGCAAGTAGTGTACCAACCTTTCCAGATATTTATACGTCCGTTAGGCATTTTTTTAATTATTTCACCATGCAGGTATCCTTGACCATCTTGTGTGATTACTTCTTTGATAATTCCTTTTTTTGAATCAAAATTATAGGTCAGTTCCTTCGATTCAAAAGTCTGGCCCCCTTCCGAAAATACAGGGGTTCCGAATAATTTTCCCAATGAATCCGGTACACCTTTTGCAAAAGCCTGGTTTATCGAAAAATCAATTTCTATATAATCTGCTTTTAAACTAATATTGCCATAGTCGATTTGAGCATTGCCATAAAGAAAAACTTTCTGGTTTTTAAGATCAAAGCGGATTGAATCGCGCGAAAAATAATGCACATTGGTATCGAGACCGAAGGCTGATGATGATTTTCTGATTGTGTCTTGCTCTTCCGCTTCAACTTTGCTTGTATCTGCTTCATTTGTTACAACCGATAAGGAATCGTTGGGATACTCTTGCGCTGATACTTTAACCGAATCGGTTTCAACGGTTAAAACTTCCTGGCTAAAAACTACTGAATTAAGAAATAAAAACGAAAAAAGCAGTATAATATAATTTGGAAAAACAGAAAAATAATAGTTGCGCCTGCTCAGATAATCTGACAAGTAAGTGTTGAACTTTTTTGTAATATAATTTTTATTAATTGCTCTTTTCAAATGGTACAATCCTATTTTAGTTAAATTTGCATCATAATAATTTTTTAACTAAAAATAAATTCGTTCAAAACTAATTAAATCTTGAAATACTTTGATGAAACGTATCAATTTATTTTTTGTTATTCTATTCTCATGTTTGCTTTGCTCGCTAAATTCCAAAGCTCAGCAGGGAAATCAGGTAAAAATTATCGACAAAGTTGTTCTTGATGCCGGACATGGCGGTTACGATAGCGGGGCGCGCGGAAAAAAATCCTTCGAAAAAAACATCGTTTTAACCCTTGTTTTAAAAATAGGCCGTT
Source organism: uncultured bacterium (assembly GCA_965369845.1). Lineage (GTDB taxonomy): Bacteria > Bacteroidota > Bacteroidia > Bacteroidales > 4484-276 > CBDUSJ01. The sequence continues at coordinate 3,112 of CBDUSJ010000323.1, forward strand.
TAATCGAAGATAATATGCCCGATGTACAAGTTATTTATACACGCAAAACCGATACTTTTGTCGAACTGCACCGAAGGGCTCAAATTGCAAATGAAAACGGAGCCGATTTGTTTATTTCCGTTCACTGTAATTCAAACACTTCTCCCAAACCGTTTGGCGCCGAAACCTATGTTATGGGCATTCATAAATCACTTGAAAATCTTGAAGTAGCAAAAAAAGAAAATTCGGCAATTTTGATGGAGGAAAATTATCAGGAAAAATACGATGGCTTCAATCCTAATCTTGATGAAGACTACATTATGCTAAATATGTTTCAGAGCGCTCATATCGAGCAAAGCCTGAATTTTTCGATGGAGATACAAAGTCAGTTGAAAAATGTTGCAAAATTATACGACCGCGGAGTAAAACAGGCAGGCTTTGTTGTGCTTTACCTGACAACTATGCCTGGGGTACTTATCGAAACAGGGTTTCTGAGTAATCCTGCCGAAGAAAAATTTCTGATGAAAGAAGAAAATCA
>CBDUSJ010000324.1:0-3623 GCA_965369845.1 uncultured bacterium
GAATAAAGAAATAATATCCAAATAATCAGATTATTAAGGGCATGCTTTACTTCTTCATTCTTAAATCTAAAATCTAAAATCTAAATTCGTTACTACTTGGTGTCATTGATATTTCATATAAAGTCAGGAAAGCGGAAATTCATTTTTACAATTTGAACAAAGATCTTTGCCCGGAATTTTTTGAATACGGATTTCCGCTTTCTCAAGTATTGTCCCTTTTACTGCTGATTCCATAGCAAAATCAAGCGTTTCATACACTACTCCCGAAAGTTCACCAATTTCAATATCAATTTTGTTTACCGTTTTTGCGTTTTCTTTTTCGGTATATTCAAGAGTAATATCAACAATATTAACAGCTATTGAAAAATTCGTGTATCTAATTATTTATGAGTCCAGTCTAAAAAGGTTCAGAATGATATTTTTCATATCGTATATTACAGATAATCAGTAGAAATAAATTTAATAATTCGCGCATTCGCGGCTTTTTATACCAGACTCATTTATTATTTTTTTTGGTACTAACATAAATTTAATGGAGAAATGATAAAAGGTATATCCATCCATACTGATACATACGTACTAACTTCGTGTCGCTTGCTTCGCTTCGTACGGACCCATGCGGGCCCATACGGGCTAACTTCGTGTCGCTAACTTCGTGTCGCTTCTTTCAGTCGTTGGAAAAATGGCAGGAACAACCCACCGTTCCATCATTCCATCATTTCAAGAAAAACACTTTGCCCATTAAAATAACAGTATAACTTTTTTTTTAACTCGTAACAAACCGCAAAGATATTTATACCTGCTAAATTCAGAATATTAAACATTTTGATTTTCCGGAAAAATGACATTTTTAAAAACCTATAAAATTAATTTATATTTTTTTGTATAAATTTTTGTGTATCTTTGAATTTTTTTGTATAAACATTAGTTATTTTTTAATTAATAATACAGTAGTGAAATATGAAACAATTAATATCATTATCAGTTAAATGTCCTCAATGCGGCAAATCGTTGATGAATAAAGAAAAAAGAATCAACAACAAGGAAAGTATTAAACTAAACATCGTATCAGAAAACGATCGTGGCAGAATATGGCTTTGTTCTGTATATGATTGTTATGATCATTCCAGCGACATTGAACTGAAAGACGAAGAAATGTTCAATTTTTATTGTCCTTTTTGTAACAAATCTTTGATAACAAAAGAAAAATGCGAAATATGTGATGCCCCAATGGTTACAATGAATATTGATGTTGGAGGAAAAGTAGTGATTTGCTCACGTATGGGATGCAAAAATCATTACGTGGCTTTTGAAAACATACAAGTTGCTCTTAATAAATTCTACAATGAATACGGGATTAACGGATGATTTGATTATCCTGTAAAAAATTTCCAATAGTTTGAGCGCTAAAGCCCGGATAATTCAGCAAATTTTTGGCAACATCTCATCTGTCAGTATGTCGATAATTCTTTGTGCGCCAATAGTGGTTTTAAGAAGTGTTTTATCAGGTTGCCGAAAGTTGTAATTATTAAATCGGGTAATCTGCTGCTCGAAACACAAACAGAACAACCTGACCTGGTATTCGTCGATATATTTTGTGTTTTTGTCAGATAAACAATTTCTCAACTAAATCTGCAGACCTTGATTTTTTCGTTTTCAGATATAATTTAGTTATTGCTTTTCTTCCTTCATTCCCAATATTCTCAGTGTATTTATTAACGTAAAGTTCTATATGTTTGTACATGATCTCTTTATCCATTTCCTGAGCATGTTTACTGACAAAGTCATAAGCCGAATCAGGATTATTTTTGGCAAATATTACACTTTTTTTTATCAGCATATCAATTTTTTGTATAAGACCGACAGGGAACGATCGTCTGACAATTATGCCACCGAGGGGTACCGGCGAATTTGTTTTATCCTCCCAGTATTGTCCGAGGTCGATAATTTTTCTTAGTCCGCGTGATTTATAGGTAAAACGGTTTTCATGAATTATTAACCCGGCATCAGCGTCGCCGTAAAGAACCGCATCTTCGATTTCCGAAAACAACATCTCCGTTTTATTAGTCGCATTGGGAAAGGCAATTTTTAAAAGCAGGTTTGCGGTGGTGTTTTTCCCTGGGATGGCAATATTGAGTTTCTCAACATCTTCTACGGAATATTTCTTTTTTGAAATAAGCAGCGGCCCGTTATTATTTCCCATGGCAGCTCCCGAGTTTAACAATACATAATTATCGAGCAATGAAAAATAAGCGCCGAAAGAAACCTTCGTTACATCCGGTTCCGAATTAAACGCCCTGCGGTTTAATTCTTCAACATCGGCAAGAAAAAAATCGAAATCGAGATTTTGGGTGTTTATTTTTTTATTAACGAGGGCATCAAAAATAAATGTATCGTTCGGGCATGGAGAGAATCCAAGCGTTATTTTTTGGCGATATTTCTTTTTGATTAATATCATAATAAAAGTCAGAAGACAAAAGTCAAAAGTCCAATTTCCAAACTTGTCCGCCCGTATGGGTGGATGGATTTCCAATTTCCAATTTCTAATTTCTAATTTCTAATCTCCAATTTCCCCTGTTAAAAAATCAAAAACATCAAAAACGGTTTTGGATAAATTGTCAACAGCAAGTTTGATATTCCAGTTTTTTATATTTCTTTCTTCAACAAAATTCGAAACCGACCTGATTTGTGCGCATGGTATTTTTTCTTTCAGGCAGGCATACAGAAATGCCGCTCCTCCCATAGTTTCTACATCAGGATTAAAACGTGCTGTAATTTTTTTTATCGAGCTTTTGTTGCCATGCACGGTATTGACAGTTATACCTGTAACCTCCTTTAGTTTTTTTATTCCGAATTTTGCAAAATCCGTTTTGTTGACAAGAACTCCTTTTTCGAATGGATATTCGCAAAATTCCCCAAAATTCATATTTTCAATCTGAATAAAATTTTCCTCGTCTTCTGCGCCAAGTTCCGAAAACCTATCTTTAACAACATTCACAACGCTGCCAATCCCGATATCTTTATTGAAGCTACCGGCTATTCCGGCATTTAAAGCAAGGTCGTATTCCAGTTCATTAAAAATTTTACCTAAGGAAAACGCTTTTGCCACCATCCCGACACCGCTGATAAGGAGGTCGATCTTAAGATTTTTATAATAAAAACACAATATTCCTCCGGGCCGTTTTACAGGATTATTAACGGCTTCAAGAACAGGCAGGATTTCGTGTTTTGTTGCAGATACCAATAATATTTTCACAGAAACATCAGGTTTTTAAAGCCGGTAAAATTAAACATTTAATTAGTGAGTACTGTAAAAAAAGTAGTTGTGAATCAATCTGTGATTTTAACATTGTTGTTTTCACAAACCATTTGGCCGTTTTACATAATTCCGTTTACTTTCGTGCTGACCATTTTACTTAATAATTTTTATTAAAGCGCTCAACGCTATTCAGACATGTCCCCCCCCAACTTAAAACCTGAAACCCTAAACATGTCAATGCCTCATTACCAACCACTACCCAGGCACTGCCATTGTAAAAATAGAAGCCGGGGGTGTTGTCGCTTTGGTAGATTAACAAGCCCGTTTCCGGGGATGTTATGGCATCACGCTGGGTTTTGGTCAT
>CBDUSJ010000325.1:0-3622 GCA_965369845.1 uncultured bacterium
TACAACTCAATTGCTTACCTGAAAACCAGGACTTCAAGAAAGGTTGTTTACGAGATAAGCCCGGGCCTTGAATCCGAAATACTGGTTCCTATCAATCTTCACCTGTTTGAGTGGGTAATCGAAAATATTACAAAAAATGCAATCGATGCTATGGGTAACAGTGGCAAGTTCTCAGTCAGGATTTTCGAAGAAAACGAAAACGTAGTAATCGATCTTTCCGATACCGGAAAAGGAATCCCTAAATCAAAATTCAAAAGTATTTTCAATCCCGGATTTACAAGTAAAAAACGTGGCTGGGGACTGGGATTATCATTGTCCGAACGAATAATTAAATATTATCACAGAGGGAAAATTTTTGTAAAATCTTCATCCATTGATAAAGGAACCATCTTTAGGATTGTTTTACGTAAAAAAATACGTAACAAATAACCAATACTGTTACAGGTTATATGTTATGTAAAAAATTGTAGATCAAATTAAAATAAGTTACAAAAAAAGCAAATTGTACCCTTTTTAAAATATAACGTTTAACTTTTTAACCCTTTAACTTTTTAACTCTTTAACTCTTTAACTTTTTCCCTTACAGAAAAAAATATCAACTAATGGCTGGGATTTATATCCATATTCCTTTTTGCAGGCAAAAGTGTCATTATTGCAATTTTTATTCTATTGCTTCGCTGAAATATAAACAACAAGTTTTGCATGCGATTATCAGCGAATTGTTTCTCCGTAAAGACTATCTCGGCAACGAGACTGTCGAAACAATTTATTTTGGCGGAGGAACACCCTCGCTGCTATTAGTGCAGGAAGTCAAAAATATTCTTGAAAAAATCTATTCATCACACAAAATTGCAGAAAACCCTGAAATAACCATCGAAGCAAATCCCGATGATCTATCGGAAAAATGGGTAAAAAATGTTGGCACAACTTGTATTAACCGGTTCAGTGTTGGTGTACAGTCGTTTTTTGATGAAGATTTAAAGTATTTGCACAGGGTTCATAATGCCCGACAGGCTGAAGACTCATTAAAATTGCTTATTGATAAAGGTTTTGAAAATATCAGTATCGATTTGATTTTCGGAATTCCGGGACTGACGGTAGAAAGATGGAAAAAAAATTTGGATAAAGCTCTTATCCTGAATATCCCGCATATTTCGGCGTATGCCCTGACCGTTGAGCCGAAAACTGCTTTGGAGAATTTTATAAGAAAAAATAAAATTACTGCTCCTGATGAAAAACAATCGGTTGACCAATTTATAAACACAATGGAATGGAGCAGAAAAAACGAATATCTACATTACGAAATCTCTAACTATTGTAAAAAGGGTTTTATTTCGAAACACAATTCAAATTACTGGAAAGGAGAAAAATACCTTGGAGCCGGGCCTTCTGCTCATTCTTTCAACGGGGTGAGCCGTCAGTGGAATGTCGCCGGTATTGATAAATATATTGAGGCGATAAACAACAATATTATTCCTTGTGAAAAGGAAACACTTACTGTTTCTGAAAAATATAATGAATTTATTATGACAAGGTTAAGAACGATGTGGGGAATTGATCTTGTTGAGTTAAAAGATAAATTCGGTAAAAAATATTTTGATTTATGCCTTTCGAACTCCCGAAAAAATATTACTGAAGGTATGATGAGGAAAGAAAATAAAAAATTGCTATTGACTGATAAAGGTAAAATTTTTGCCGACAGGATAGCTTCTGATTTATTTACAGAAACTCGCAATTCATCTTACGCTAATGTTTCGGATGGCGGGTCTTAACATTTACCATCCAAATCATAAGTATAGTAGGATGTAACCGGAAACCAGCGAAGCGAAGCAAGCGACAATATAACCAGCAATTAAGAATGTAACGTTTTCGGAAAATAAGGATGTATGATATTTATAGATTTTGTGGTTTCACCATTAGAAAACCAAGATGACATAAAGTCTTTCTCCTTCCGTAGTTATTTCAAATGTGTGGATGCAAACATCCAAGGTTTGAATGATTTTAGCTACTTCTTGTTTTGGTTTATTAGCCAAAACCATGCTGATGTGTTCTTTGTTGCGTATTGAAACTGTAACTTTTGTTGTGCCCGATGACGGATTGGGATAGGCTGCTTGCATCGAGAAAGCGCCTGAGCTACCTGCTGCATTTTTATTAATAACAGGCAGCCACGACAGCAGAATTGAAGGATTGCTCCCGCAAATTATTGTGTCGCAGTTTTGCAAAATATTTACGATGTAAACACTTTGAAAATCCACGTTATTTCCAGCACCTCAAAATAATATTTAGTCAAAATAAATTCTATATCCCTGAAAAAATGAAAAATTATTACCTTCGTAACGGTAAAAATATTTGTAAGTATTCCTCTCGCATTTGCGGGTCTGAAATTGTAAATTTGAAATAACCTTTAAAAATTCTTAATGATGAAAGAAGCTCTCTATTATGAAGAACTTGACAGGTACCTGATCAGATGCGATCTATGCTCGCATAACTGTATTATCGGCGATGGTAAAACAGGTATTTGCAAAGTAAGAAAAAATTATCAGGGACAACTGATAGCTGAATCTTATGGAAAAATTTCCTCGGTTGGTTTCGACCCTATTGAAAAAAAACCGCTTTATCATTTTTATCCGGGCAGTATTATTTTTTCGATAGGAAGTTTCGGATGTAATTTGCGATGTAGGTTTTGCCAGAACTGGGAAATTTCGCAAAATTTTCAAAACAATAATAATTTCCAAAAAAAATATCTTCCAGACGATCTTATTAAAATGGCTTCTGAAAAAAATGCAAATATCGGGATTGCCTATACTTATAATGAGCCTATTGTATGGTATGAATTTATGTTCGATATTGCCGTAAAAGCAAAAAAAAGAAACTTTAAAAATGTGGTTGTCACCAACGGATTTATCAACCGAAAACCCTTGTTGGAAATTTTGCCATACATTGATGCCTTTAATGTTGATTTAAAAGCTTTCAGTGAAGATTTTTACAAGAACCAGACATTTTCGAAACTCGAACCGGTTAAAGAAAATCTGAAAATAATTAAGAAAAACGGCAAGCACCTTGAAATCACTAATCTTATTATTACAGGATTGAATGATAACAGAAGCCGGTTTGAAAATATGGTTAAATGGATTTCGGACGAACTTGGAGAAAATACCGTTTTGCATCTTTCGAGGTATTTCCCAAGTTACAAAATGTCCGTCAGTCCAACGCCGGTTGAAACAATGCACGATTTATATGATCTTGCAAAAGAACATCTGAACTACGTTTATATCGGAAACATGACAAGTTCAAACGGACAGGATACCTATTGCAATAATTGTAATTTTAAAGTTATCGACCGAAACAGGTACGACACTTGGATCAGCGGACTTGATAAAAATGGAAAATGTAAAAAATGCGGCCATAAAATTCTTGAATATATTTAGCGTTAATCCTAAAAAAATATTTCATGTAAAAAATTGAGAAGACAGAAGAATTACCTATTCAAATAAAGGAGGACAAATAGCTATGACAACAGCAACTAAATTAAGAAACGAAGGAAAAAAAGAAGGAAAAAATGAAGGATGGAAAGAAGGAAGGAAAGAAGATATAGTGAATTTGTATCAACATGCAAAAATAT
>CBDUSJ010000326.1:0-3617 GCA_965369845.1 uncultured bacterium
ATAAGGAAAAATAATAACGTCAAATAAATACACTTTTGCATTGGAAATTTTTTTAGCGCAAATGTTTTTTAGCCGCGAATGCGATAATATATTTTGCCGCTTATATATTTTTGCCGCGAATGCGCGAATAATTTTAATTTTTACCTGTACATTTTCTTTTCGTAATTAGTTTTCATTCGCGCATCCATACGGACAAGTTTAGCGGCTTATTCTTTCCCATTCTCTTAATTTCTTCTCCAATACTATTCTTTTATAGTTTAATTTTAGTTCTCCGAAATTTACCAGTAGCGATAGTTTATTTTGCGATACTTTTAAGTAATTGATGGTCCGCGCGATAAATTCATCACTAATGCCGGACACGGCTTTTACTTCTAATATTATCTTATTATAAACTACAAAATCGGCATAAAACTTATGTGGTAAGATAATGTCTTTATAATTTACTTTATATTCTACTTCACGTGCAAAAGGAATTCCGGCTTTTTGAAATTCGTATTCCAAAGCGTCTTTATAAACAATTTCAAGAAAACCAGGGCCAAGATTATTGTGGACTTCAAAACAAACACCAATTATTTTATAGCTTTCTTCTTTGTAAATTAATTCTGTCATGATCGTTTTTATTTTTTGCCGATAATGTTTTTTTGCGGCTAATGCGCAAATTATTTATAACAGAAATTCACTTTTTCTTTTTCTTCCCGGCTTTCTTAGCCATTTGTTCTTTTCCCACAGCTTGTGCAGCGGCAAGCCTTGCTATCGGAACACGGAACGGTGAACAACTTACATAATTAAATTTCAGTGAATTGCAAAATTCAATTGATGAAGGTTCGCCGCCGTGCTCTCCGCAAATTCCTATCTTAATATTTTTCCTGGTTTTACGGCCTTTTTTAACAGCTATCCTCATTAATTGTCCGACACCCTCCTGATCGAGTATCTGGAACGGATCGTATTTCAGGAGCTTTTTCTCGATGTAGATCGGTAGGAATTTACCTGCATCGTCTCTTGAATATCCGAAGGTCATTTGTGTGAGGTCGTTTGTTCCAAAGGAGAAGAATTCGGCTGATTTGGCAATCTCATCAGCAGTTAGCGCAGCTCTTGGCACTTCTATCATAGTACCGACAAGATATTCAATACTGTCGCCTTTTTCTTCAAACACTTTCTCTACTGTCGTACGCACAATATCTTCCTGCATTTTCATTTCCTGGATCGTTCCTGTCAGCGGGATCATGATTTCAGGTTTTGCAACCACGCCTTTTGCTTTCAGGTTCAAAGCAGCTTCGATAATTGCGCGAGCCTGCATTTCCGAAATTTCCGGATATGTGTTTCCAAGACGGCAGCCACGATGGCCTAACATTGGATTTAACTCCGACAGATCTTCAACCTTGTTTTTAATATCTTCAACTGAAAGGCCCATTACATCAGCCATTTCTTTCTGTCCTTTTTCGTCGTGAGGCACAAATTCGTGTAATGGCGGATCGAGAAGGCGCACGGTTACCGGTAAATCGTGCATAGCTTCAAATATTCCTTCGAAATCGGCTCTCTGAATAGGCAGTAGTTTGTCAAGAGCTTTTCTTCTATCTGCCTCATTTTCTGCAAGTATCATTTCACGCATTGCAATAATACGGTCGTCTTTAAAAAACATGTGTTCGGTGCGGCACAGACCGATGCCTTCGGCTCCAAAATTCCGGGCAACCAGTGAATCATCCGGTGTGTCGGCGTTTGTTCTAACTTTCATTACTGCGAACTGATCGGCAAGGTCCATCAGCTTTCCGAAGTCACCGCTAAGCTCAGGGTCGACTGTTCGGATTTTACCTTCATAAGCTTCGCCTGTAGTTCCGTTGAGCGAAATCCAGTCTCCTTCTTTAAAAACTTTACCATCAGCTTCAACGGTTCTTTCCTTGTATGAAATCCTGATGCCGCCGGCGCCTGAGACGCAACATTTACCCATTCCGCGGGCAACAACTGCGGCGTGTGAAGTCATACCGCCACGGTTGGTCAGGATACCTTCTGCTACATTCATACCTTTAAGGTCTTCGGGGGAGGTTTCGATACGAACCAGGATAACTTTATGCCCTTTCGCTGCCCATATTTCTGCTTCGTCGGCATGGAAAACAATCTGGCCTGTAGCGGCGCCCGGCGATGCCGGTAATCCTTTGACAATTACTTTTGCTTTTTTAATAGCTTCTTTGTCGAAAACAGGGTGCAGAAGTTCATCAAGTTTATTTGGTTCGATACGCAGCAAGGCTGTGCGCTTATCGATTTCTTTTTCATCGAGAAGATCAATGGCAATTTTGACCATTGCAGCGCCGGTTCGCTTACCGTTTCGTGTTTGAAGAAGCCAAAGCTTTCCTTCCTGAACGGTAAACTCAAGGTCTTGCATGTCTTTATAGTGATTGTCGAGTTTTTTCTGAATTTTGAAAAGTTTTTTATAGACTTTGGGCATTGCTTCTTCCAGCGAAGGATATTTATTTGCTCTTTCATTTTCAGAAATGTTTGCAAGTTTAGCCCAACGCAACGAGCCTTCTTTGGTTATTTGCAGAGGTGTGCGAATTCCGGCAACAACATCCTCACCCTGTGCATTGATGAGGTATTCTCCGTTAAAAAGATTTTCACCCGTAGCAGCGTCTCTCGTAAAAGCAACTCCGGTGGCTGAATTATCCCCCATATTGCCGAAAACCATAGCCTGAACATTGATCGCCGTACCCCAATAATCCGGAATATTATTGAGCTTTCTGTAAACAATAGCTCTTTCGTTCATCCAACTATCGAATACCGCCATAACGGATCCCCAAAGCTGTTCCCCTGGGTCAGTCGGAAAATCCTTGCCTGTGTTCTCTTTTACAGCGTTTTTAAATCTTTTGACAAGCTCCTTAAGATCGTCAGTTGTTAAATTGGTATCGTTTAGAATTTCTTTTTCTTCCTTTAAATTTTCGATGATTTCTTCAAACGGGTCAACATCTTCCTTGGAGGCGGGTTTCATGCCAAGTACAACATCGCCATACATCTGGACAAAGCGGCGGTACGAATCCCAGACAAATCTTTCATTGCCGGTTTTTTTTGTTATACCCTGAACAACATCATCATTCAAACCGAGGTTCAGAACAGTGTCCATCATTCCCGGCATTGAAGCGCGGGCCCCCGAACGAACAGATAACAGACACGGGTTCTCTTTGTCGCCGAATTTGGAGCCCATTATATCTTCAACGCTTTTTACAGCCTTTTCTACTTTATCTTTAATTAACTTTATCACATAGTCAGGACCTTTTTCATTATATAGAGTACAAACTTCAGTCGTAATAGTAAATCCTGGAGGAACAGGTATTCCAATAAGATTCATCTCGGCAAGATTAGACCCTTTTCCGCCAAGTAAATTCTTCATTTTAGTATTTCCTTCTGCTTTTCCGTTACCAAAAAGGTAAACATATTTTTTCTTTTTCTTAGCCATAATAAAATAGTTTAGTTAATATGGTATTAATGTTAAATTTTGATTTTCAGTCCTCTAAAAAAGAGGGGCGCAAAGATACATATTATTGGTTCTATCCGAAATAATGTGTGAATTAAAAAATAATGAAAGTTAAAGGGTTGAAAGGTTGAAGAGTTGAAAAGTTAAAGAGTTGAAA
>CBDUSJ010000327.1:0-3602 GCA_965369845.1 uncultured bacterium
TGACCCGTAACACAAAAAATAAAAAAATATACGGTAAATTCAACGCCAATTTCAAAAGAGGTAAAGGTGATTATATGGGACTTGCCGAAAGCCTGAATGACGCGGCTGATATTCCTGCGCCCGTCGGTTCATATCTTCCAAATGATTTTGGCTTGTATAATATGGCCGGTAATGTAAGTGAATGGGTTCAGGATGTTTACCGTCCGCTCTCACCCGAAGACGTTTCTGATTTTAACCCGTTCAGAGGAAATGTTTATACTACAAAGGTACTTGACGAAGAAGGTTATATTGCCGAAAAAGACAGCCTTGGAAGAATTCGTTACCGTGAAGTTACCGTTAACGAATCGCAGGACAGAAGAAATTACCGCCAGGCTGATAATATTAATTACCTCGATGGTGATAATATGTCAACAGTTGACAGAACCGCGTGGAGTGAGACGAATACCGCTAATTCAACTAATAATATGTACAGATACGGACAATCCTCATTGATCAACGACAGGGTTAGAGTTTACAAAGGCGGTTCGTGGAAAGACGGCTCGTATTATCTTAGCCCGAGCGTGAGGCGTTATCTCGATGAAAATGAATCTACCGATTATATTGGGTTCCGTTGTGCTATGGACAGAGTTGGAAGTCCGATAAAATGAATTCTTCAACTTCCGGATTGTATAAGATATTTCTTCAGTATCCTGATATTCGTATCGATTCGAGAAAAATCAACAAAAACTGTATTTTCTTTAGCCTGAAAGGGCCTAATTTCAACGGAAATGAATTTGCAGCAGCAGCGCTAAAAAACGGAGCAGCTTATGCTGTTATTGATGAAAAAAAGTTTAAAACAAACAACAGATTAATACTTGTAGATAATGTTTTAAAAAGTCTCAGTGAACTGGCAACCCTCCACAGGAAAAACCTGAAAATCCCGTTTATCGGCATTACCGGGACAAACGGAAAAACTACCACGAAAGAACTACTTACAAAAGTACTGAGTAAAAAATTCAGGGTTGCTGCAACTGCCGGAAACCTGAACAACCATATTGGCGTTCCATTAACTGTACTCTCCATAAAATCCGACACCGAAATTGCCGTTGTGGAAATGGGGGCTAACCATGTTGGCGAAATAAAATCCTTATGCAAAATAGCCAGGCCAAATTACGGGATAATTACCAACATCGGCAAGGCGCACTTGGAGGGCTTTGGCGGTTTTGAAAATGTTATAAAAGCGAAAACCGAATTGTATGATTTTATTAAATCTTCAGGGGGTTTGGTTTTTTTAAATTCCGGCAACGAGATTCTTGTAAAAAATTCATCAGGAATTAAAAGGATTTTTTATGGTTCGGATAAAAACTGCAAAATTTCAGGACAAATTCGGGAAGTGTTTCCGTGCCTCACACTTGATGTTAATTTTGATAATAAACAGATTTTAATTCGAACATCTCTTTACGGCGAATATAACTTTGAAAATATTCTTGCGGCATCTTGTTTGGGCTGGTATTTTGGTGTTGCGCCAGAAAAAGTAAAAGAAGCCATTGAAGAATATTGTCCTGAGAATAACCGCTCCCAGCTTATCCACACGGAAAAAAATAAAATTATCCTCGATGCTTATAATGCCAACCCGACAAGTATGGAAGCTGCAATAAGTAATTTTATTAAAATGCCTGAAACCGAAAAAATTGTCATTGCAGGCGATATGCTCGAACTTGGAAAAGAAAGCGCTAAAGAGCATAAAAAAATAATCAAGCTGTTGAAAACCGGTTGTTTTAAAAAAGTTTTCCTGATAGGAGAAGATTTTTCGCATCAGAAAAAGGAGGCCGGATTTGAATCGTTTTCAAATATTAAAGAAGCTGTAGAATGGTTCGGTAAAAATGAGATCGAAAATTCCACAATATTATTAAAAGGTTCAAGAAGAATAGAACTGGAAAAATTGGCTGATTATCTGTAAAGATGCTATAAAACATGACAGTAATTAAGGCAATAGGTGTAATGTCAGGAACCTCGCTCGATGGGGTTGATATTGCGTATTGTGAATTTCGGGAACATAAAAATAATTGGGAATTTAAGATAGGCGCCGCTGAAACAATTGAATATTCTCAGGAATGGAAGAAGCGGTTGGAGAACGTAAAAAAACTTGATGCATTATCTTTTATTAAAACAGATAATGATTATGGCAAACACCTCGGCAAATGTTTAAAGAGTTTTATTGAAAAGCACAAAATAAAGCCGGATTTGATTGCATCGCACGGACACACGGTTTTTCACCAGCCCAAAAATAATCTCACTTGCCAGATAGGCAGCGGAGCAGAAATTGCCGCTGTAACAGGACAAAAGGTTGTATGCGATTTCCGCTCTCTTGATGTGACTCTTGGCGGGCAGGGCGCTCCATTAACGCCGCTTGGAGATAAATTACTTTTTCCTGATTATGATTTTTGCCTTAACCTCGGCGGATTTTCAAATATCTCTTTCGATTCGGAAAACAAGAGAGTGGCTTTTGATATTTGTCCGTGTAACATTGTCATGAACCTTTTGGCACAAAAAACAGATGAAAATTTTGATGAAAACGGACAACTCGCTTCAAAAGGACAAATTATAAACGGCCTTCTTCAGGAGCTAAATCAACTGAATTATTACAAAAATCCTTACCCGAAATCGCTTGGAAAGGAATGGCTTTTAGAAAAATTCATTCCTGTTTTAGAAAAATTTCCGGCAAACGAAAACGATTTGTTAAGAACAATTGTTGAACATATTTCCGAACAAATCCGCATTGTTATAAAAAATTATCCTGTTGGAAAAATACTTGTTACCGGCGGTGGAGCTTTCAATACTTTTCTTACGGATCAGATTGAAAAGAAAATCAGACATGAAGTTATAATTCCCGAAGAAATTATTGTAAAATTTAAAGAAGCCCTGATATTTGCCTTTCTTGGAATTCTCCGGCTAATGAAAAAACCTAACTGCCTGTCTTCTGTCACCGGCGCCTTTAAGGATAATATTGGAGGAGCAGTTTATATCGGGTGATTTCAGATTTATTTTACGCCTCACTAAAATTGCATTTTTTGTGTATTATAAGGCTCAAAGCAAAATAGGGGGAGTAGGTTTAAATTAGGTAAATATTTTAGTGTTCCTGAAAATAAAAAATAGAACATCTTTTACCCCTCTGAAGATATTTCTGAAAACATTTACTTTGTAATTGAAAGACTCATCAAATGCATTTGTGGTATGGTTGACAAAAAAGTTAAGGATAGTTTCTTTGTGGCTTTTAATTGATTCTACTACTGTAACAAAAAAAAAGGAAGTTATATTGTTTTACTTTTTCAAACCGATTATTAAAATTTATGTTAGCCTCATGAAACGGAAAGCAAAAAAAGCTTTATTTATAAAACAGTAAAAGTGTAAACTACTTTTGACAAATAATTAAAAAATGTAAAAAATGTAATTTTTTAACATACTTTTGCAAACTCATTAATTAATGAGGTTAGTCTAAAAAGCCCATAATCTCGCAATGCCGCCAAGATGCAAAGGTATAATATACTACATTTCAATGCTTTGCGACTTGGCGTCTTTGCGTGAGATTTGATATTTGTAGTTTTTAGACCGGACTCATTAAT
>CBDUSJ010000328.1:0-3601 GCA_965369845.1 uncultured bacterium
ATTGATATACGAGGATAATAAACTGGATATATTATTAATAAAAATTACCCTCGAAAAAGCCGAAATAAATTTTAAACCGGTTGTTGCAAATAACAAAGAAAATTACTGCGGGGCAATTAAAAACTTTAAACCCGACATTATTCTTTCAGACTACCAGGTTCCTGACTTCGATGGTATGATGGCTCTGAAATACCAGAAAGAACACTGTCCGGAAACACCATTTATTTTTGTTACAGGATATTTGAGTGAAGAAACAGCAATTGATTGCCTGAAAGACGGGGCATGGGATTATGTTATTAAAAACAGGATTAAACGATTACCTGTTGCCATTAAAAGCGCTCTTAATCTGAAACGTGAACGCTTGGAAAAGAAAAGAAAAGACAGTGAGATAGAAAAAAGTGAACAGCGTTTCAGAAGAATGACTGAAAATATCAATAATGGTTTGATTATTATTGAGAATTCGAAAGTTAAATACTTCAATAAATTAGCCGGCAAACTTCTGGGAAAATCACCGGAAGAGATGAATTCTCTTAACCCGAGCGAAATATTCACTAAAAATGAATTTCAGGAAATAGAAAAATATTTTAAAAAAACCGATAATGAAAATATATATAACGGAGAATTTGACCTGTGGCTGCCAGACGAAACCGAATTAGAAAAATGTTTGTTGGTTAAATTTACCGTGAGCAAGTCAGGAGACGGCGATTCATCGTTATTTATTACTCTTTCCGATGTAACCGAGCGTAGGCTGAAAAATCGTGAGGAAAGCCTGAAACTCAAATTCACTACCCGCCTGATTGAAACAAATAACAGTGAAGAGCTTTTTAATTCAATAGATAAAGCGCTGGAGGAGTTTCTAAATATTAAAAACTTTTTCATTGCTGTTTTTGAACCAACAACGGGTTTTATCAAACTGATTTATAACAAAGATGAGAAAGGTTTACCTGACAGTTTCCAGGCAGGAAATACTTTTACCTCTTTAATTATCAATAACCGGAAAATATTATTATTGAAAGAGAAAGATATCAGAAAAATGATAAAGGATGAGAGAGTGGAATATGTTGGCGAGATATCAAAAGTCTGGTTGGGAATTCCTTTTGAAACAAGTAAACAAAAAGGCGCTGTTGTTGTTCAGGATTATAAATCGGAAAAACGAATCGGAAAACATGACCTTGGTATTTTCCGGTATATTACCGATCAGATAGGAAAACAAATAGAAAGAAAATTTAATCTCGAAACAATTCAAGAAAGTGAATACAAATTCAGAGAACTCGTTGAAAATATGAGTTCCGGCGTTGCAATTTTTAAGGTTTCAGATGAAGATAAGAATTATGTTTTAAAAGACATTAACAAATCAGGAGAAAAAATATATGCATGTTCGCGCCATGATGTTTTAAACAAGAATGTTACAGAAATATTCCCTGGTGTAAGTTATATCGGGTTACTCGATGCAATGCGAAAAGTTGATAATACCGGGAAGTCAGAATATTTGCCGGTTAAATTTTATTCTGATAATAAAATCAACGTTTGGATTGATAATTATATTTACAAACTTCCTAATGGAGATATTGTTGCAGTATTTGATAATCATTCCGAACGAATCAGAGCGGAAGAAATGTTAATGGAAAGTGAGTCCCGTTACAGAACTTTGTCAGAAATTACTTTTGAGGGTATTCTTATTCATGAAAATGGTATTTTGGTAGATTGTAACCTTTCTTTTGCAAGATTATTCGGATATAAACGACATGAATTAATAGGTTCACACGTTATCGAAAAACTCATAAGCCCATGTTCACATGCACAGATATTGGATAATATCGAAAAAAATATTACAAAACCTTATGAGGTAATAGGTGTAAAGAAAAACAGAACATTGATCCCACTTGAATTGGAAGCCAAAAACCTGACTTACCTGGGCCGGCCGGCTCAGGTTATTGCTTTCAGGAATATTACTTTCAGAAAACAGGCTTTGGAGGAATTAAAACTCAGCGAGGAAAAATTCAATAAAATAACGAATTCTGCTCACGATGCAATCATTCTGATGGATGAAAAAGGACAAGTTTCATTCTGGAATAAAGCGGCAGAAAACATTTTTCAATATAAAAAAGAAGAAATTATCGGTAAAAATCTTCACCGGGTTCTTGCTCCGGCAAAATTTCACGAAGCACATAAAGCAGGATTTCAACATTTTCTGAAAACAGGCAAAGGAAAAGCTATGGGGAAAACTTTAACCCTTGAAGCAATACGAAAAGACGGCGCTATTATTCCTGTCGAACTTTCACTTTCGGCAATCAGGATAAGGGATAAATGGAATGCCGTTGGGATTTTACGTGATATCACCGAACGAAAGAAATATGAATCGGAAATTCTGAATGCGAAACAAAAAGCAGAGGAAATGAACCGGATGAAAACAAATTTCATTGCTACGATCAGTCATGAATTAAGAACGCCGCTGAATGGAATAATGGGATTTACAGAAATATTAAACGAATATCTTCACGAGGAAGAATACCGGGATATGACCGAAGCGATATTTATATCAGCCCAGAGGCTTTTTATTACAATAAACCAGATCATCGATTTATCCGTTATCGAAGCCAATAAACTCAAAATTCATAACAAGCCTGAAAAAATTGCCATGCTGATAGACCAAATTCAGGAACACCACCAGGCTGATGCTGCTAAAAAAGGTCTCGACCTGAAAATAAATTATAAAGTAACTGATGTTTTTGCTAAAGTCGATAAAGTTCTCTTCTCTCAGGCTTTGAATAATCTTATTAATAATGCAATAAAATATACAAATATCGGATCAGTTACAGTTGAGCTTGATACTGTTAAAAAAAACGGAAAGGATTGGGTATCGGTTAGTGTAAAAGACACAGGGATTGGTATTTCACCAAAAAATATTTCGATGATCTATGATGCTTTCAGGCAGGCAAGCGAAGGATACAATCGCGCTTTTGAGGGCACAGGACTTGGCCTTCATATTACAAAAAAATATGTTGATTTTATGGGGGGTGAAATTGATGCTGAAAGCGAATTGGGCAATGGATCAAATTTTACAATTTACCTGCCGCAGATCGAATCACCCGAAACAAAAAAGACAGTTGTTGAAAAATTGGCAAATGAGAAAAAGTTAGCAGGAGAACAACCACGTTCAAAAAAACCAAAAATACTGATTGTTGAGGACGATAAACAAAACCGTGAAGTAGCGGTTTTTATGCTTCAAAAAATTTATAATATTGATGAAGCTGTGAATGGCCCTGATGCTATTGAAATGACAAAAATAAACAAATACGACCTGATTTTAATGGACATAAACCTCGGCCCGAAAATGAACGGTTTACAGGTAATAAAAGAAATCAGAAAACTTCCTGTTTATAAAAACATCCCGATAGCTGCAATTACGGCCAATGTGATGGTTGAACAGATAGATGAATTTCTGACACAAGGTTGCACACATTATATTTCAAAACCTTATTCCAAAAAACAATTACTTCTGACTGTTGAAGAAATGCTTTCTTATAAAAATCATTAATTCATTTTTTGTAACTAATCAGTACTTAGAGTGCCTAAAGTAAAAAGTGCCTAAAGTTCATTA
>CBDUSJ010000329.1:0-3583 GCA_965369845.1 uncultured bacterium
GGATGGATGAATTTCTAATTTCAAAAGGTGAACGTTTAACATTAATTTTTACATTTGCACTTTTTTTAGAATCTGTTGTTAACAGAAAAACAAAATAATTTTTTTATCATTGCAAATTTTTAAAATAATACTATCAAGATAAAGCTCAAATTCCAGATATGGCAGAAACTATTAAAATAAAAAAGGGGCTTGACATCAGGCTTAACGGAGAAGCAGAAAAAACCATTACTTCAATAAAGCCGGATTTTTTTGCGATTAAGCCGACCGATTTTATTGGAGTATTTCCAAAATTGCTTATCAAAGAAGGCGATAATGTAAAAGCCGGCGATAAGATATTCTTCGACAAATATCGGGAAAATATAAAATTCACTTCTCCTGTCAGCGGAACGGTAACTGAAATTAAAAGGGGTGCAAAACGTGTGTTACTTGAAATCAGGATAAAAGCTGACGAAACTCAGGAATATATTGATTTTGGCAGCGCCGAACCTGCAAATCTTTCACGCGAGCAAATTATTGAAAAGTTGCTTGAAAGCGGCGTATGGCCAGTGATACGACAACGACCATACACAATTATCGCTAACCCGAAAGATGACCCCAAAGCAATTTTTATTTCAGCTTTCGACACACATCCCCTGGCTCCGGATTATGACCTTATCGTCCACGGGCACGGCAAGGAATTCCAGACAGGATTAGATACACTGAAAAAACTTACAAGCGGCAAAATTCATTTAAACCTCCTCGATGGAAATTCACAATCAAAAGTTTTTACAAATTCAAAAAATGTACAAATAAATTACTTTAGCGGCCCTCACCCTTCGGGGAATATCGGCACACAAATCAATAAGCTCGACCCGATAAACAAAGGTGAGGTGATTTGGCATCTCAGACCTCAGGAAGTTTTAACCATCGGAAGACTGTTTTTTGAAGGCCGTTTCAACGCCGAAAGAATTTTTGCTCTTACAGGCTCGGAAGTTATCAACCCCAGATATTACAAAACCTGCATCGGGGCATCCATAAAAGAAATGACAGAAGATAACACTAATGAAGATAAAAATCGCTATATAAGCGGTAATGTTCTTACCGGGAAAAAAATTGAAAATGATGGATTCATCGGGTTTTACGACTCGCAGATTACGGTAATTCCCGAAGGAGATCACTACGATTTCTTCGGATGGCTTTTGCCGGGTTTAGACAAATTTAGTTTTTCACGCACATTTTGCTCATGGTTTAGCCCGAAAAGAAAATATATCCTCGACACAAATCTGCATGGTGGCGTAAGAGCATTAGTTGTTACAGGCCAGTTCGAAAAAGTCTTCCCTCTCAATATTTACCCCTTGCAGCTAATAAAATCTATTATCATCGAAGATATCGACCTGATGGAAAATCTCGGTATTTACGAAGTGGACGAAGAAGATTTTGCCCTGTGTGAATTTATCGATACATCCAAAACCGAAATACAGAGTATAGTGAGGAAAGGCCTGGATTTAATGAGAAAAGAAATGAGTTAATGATAAGTTTATAAAAAGTTCTTAAAGAATGAAATTATTAAGAAAATATGTCGATATAATAAAACCGCAATTTGAAAAGGGAGGAAAGCTTTACGGCTTGCATTCTACATTTGAAGCTTTTGAATCTTTTCTCTTTGTGTCAAATACCACAACTAAAGCAGGCAGCCATATCCGCGACAGCATCGATATGAAACGTACAATGACGGTTGTTGTTATGGCGCTTGTTCCCACTCTGCTTTTCGGAATGTGGAATGTCGGATACCAGCATTTTTTATCATACAGTGAAACATCAACACTGTGGCAGAATTTCTGGTTTGGCTTTGGAAAAGTATTCCCAATCCTGGTAGTAGCTTACGTGGTAGGACTGGGAATAGAGTTTGTTTTTGCACAACTACGAGGACATGAAGTGAACGAAGGATTTCTGGTCTCGGGTTTTTTAATTCCATTGATTGTGCCACCCGACACACCTTTATGGATGGTAGCCATTGCAACTGCCTTTGCCGTAATTATTGGTAAAGAAGTTTTTGGCGGTACCGGTATGAACATCCTGAACCCTGCTTTGCTGGCAAGAGCATTCCTGTTTTTCGCCTATCCTCAGGATATGTCCGGCGATAAAGTCTGGATAGCTGAGAAAGCTGATGCTTATTCAGGAGCAACGCCGCTCGGACAATTACTTGTTAACGAACCAATCAGTAAGTTGTCCGGCAGCGCCTCGGAAATGTTTTGGGGATTGATTCCGGGCTCTGTTGGCGAAACCTCAACATTTCTGATTCTCGTTGGAGCTTTGATACTCATCTTTACAGGAATCGGCAGTTTGCGCATAATGTTGTCAGTTTTCGTCGGAGGATTTGCCCTCGGACTACTTTTTAACCTTATTGGCCCTTCAGTTGCGCCGGATAATAATTATTTGACCATTCCGCCTTATTACCATTTAATAATGGGAGGTTTTGCTTTTGGAGCGGTATTTATGGCAACCGACCCGGTAACCGCATCCCAAACTAATAAAGGTAAAATAATTTACGGTCTGTTGATCGGTATCCTCGCTGTGCTTATCCGTGTAGTCAACCCGGCTTATCCCGAAGGTATGATGCTGGCAATCCTGCTAATGAACGTGTTTGCTCCGCTCATCGACCACTACGTGGTGGAATCGAATATCAAAAAACGGCTGAAACGTTTAAAACTATCAACAACTTAAATTGAAAATCAAAAAATTTTGTTAAAATGTTTAGTAACAAATATATTTTTATTTACTCATCGATAATGGTCATTATCGTGGCAGCGCTTCTTTCAACAGCGGCAATGGTTTTAAAACCATTCCAGGAAAGAAACATGAAGGCGGAGAAGATTCAGGGTGTACTTGCTTCCGCCAATATTAAATCAAGCCGTTCGGACGCGGCACTTCTTTTTAATAAGTTTGTTGTTGAAGAGTTCGCTATTGATAAAGAAGGCAATGTTGTTATGTCGTACAAAAATGGCAAAATAGATTTGAAGGATAAAACCATCACACAGGATTTTAAAAGGCCTTTTGAGCTTAACATCAAAGAACAGTTGAAAATTGAAAAAGAATCAGCACAGGGGAAAACCACAAATAAAGCCTATTTCCCATTATACATCATCGAAAAGGACAGTAAAAAATATTACATAGTGCCGGTTTATGGCAAAGGCCTCTGGGGTCCGATTTACGGTAATCTTGCATTTGATAGTAATTTTAACACTATTGCAGGAGCTACTTTCGGAAACGATAAGGAAACCCCTGGTCTGGGCGCTGAAATCTCCGAAGACTGGTTTGGCAATGAATTTATCGGCAAAGAAATTTTCGACAAAAATGGTGATTTCACTTCAATAACCGTAGTAAAAGGCGGTGTCGCCAACAGTAACATTAATCCCTTGCACGGTGTGGATGCAATTTCGGGAAGTACTATTACAAGCAATGCAGTTTCCGTTATGTTAAAAAACTGTCTTGGAAATTATGTGCAGTATATTGAGAAAAGTAAGAAAGAAAAGTAAGAAAATGTGTAACCGTTCACAGTTTAAGAAAAGCTGTATAAATAGCTGAATGTCTGTCTTCAGGGTTA
>CBDUSJ010000330.1:0-3571 GCA_965369845.1 uncultured bacterium
CCGGCCAAACATCCACCGGTAATTCCACTCCGTCTTTTTCCGGTATCTTCTGACTTAATGGAGTCTTTATACCTCCACCAGCCGATATTTCAAATAGTTTTTGTTTATTATTATAAAAATTATATTTAAGCGAGAATACAGCATTTGACAAACCCTGACCCTCAAGTTTATTTTTATTATTAGAAAATTTCAGTGTTTTATTAAAGAAATATCCTATTTCGGTTTCAAAGGTTAAACGTCCGGTAATTCCATACCCGGCTAACAGTCCTGAATAATTATAAAATGCTTTATACATATTCAGATCGGTTTTTACATCGCCGTTATAAAATTTTGAGGAACGACTATAGCGATAAAAAATAATAAACCTCGCTGAATTTTTCTCAAGAACTCCCATATTTACTGAACCGCCGATTGGATTTCCCGGGGATGAAAAGCACTGTGCATCTGTATCATGGATGGTGGCGAAAAAAAATATCATCAAGCACAGGAACCGGAAAAACGCACTTGGGAACACGGAAGTCGATAATATTCTCATCTGCTTTTCAGGGGAATATATGAGTCCAGTCTAAAAAGGTTCAGAATGATATTTTTCATATCGTATATTACAGATAATCAGTAGCAATAAATTTAATAATTCGCGCATCCATACGGACAAGTTTCGCGGCTTTTTATACCAGACTCATATATAATTTTATTTCATATACGATTCATTTATGCTTATTGGTTTAGGTTAATTTATTTACAAATTTCGATTTTTCTGTAAAATTCATCGAAAATCACAATTATTTCGCTAACAGATTTTTCATTAATACGTTCGTGACTATCAGGATTGCTTTGCGGATGAATATGCCAACCAATTCTATTATCTCTATCTATTCCAAAAATTCTTTGGTTTTTATATAAAAGACTAAACGAAATAATATTAAAAGGTTTGTTAAAAAAGACAACCAACCTGTAATTCTTTTTCAATCCGATAATCCCTTTTATTGAAATCGCCGTACGTCTTTTTAAAGATATATTTTTAATATATGAAAGACTGTCCAGTTCATTCCGCAATTCTGTTTCAAATTGAACTAAATCCATTCTTTCCATAATTTCTGATAATGTTGTAATAACGCAACTTTTTCTCCCCAATCGTAATATTCCTGTTCTACTTCATAAGAAAACCCGTCTGACATATCCTTAGATTTTTTTTCAAATTCTGTATATGTCATATTCCATTTCATTTCGTATCTCGAAATCTCTTGTTTCAGGAAGTATATTTTAAGTTTCAAATAATCAGGTAAAAGAGTCGTAATTGATTGTTCAATATCTCTTTTATCTGTTAATTGATATAATCTATTAGTTATTGTTGTTGAAATCATATCTTATTATTTTAATTTGCTATAGTAATAATTTCTTTAAACCCAATTACCAGATACCTTCAAAAACTAAAGATGTTTTACAGTTTTCGTTTAAAACAAACTTCTTCTTTGCAGTCGTTTCATATTTACCATTTATCAACTCAAATGTTTCAACAGTTTTACTTTCGGGGTCTGCAATAAAGTAATATTTTACATTATTAAATTCGTAGAGTTCTTTTTTAATGATTCTGTCACGATAAGCAGAAGTTTCTGAAATAATTTCCACGATAAGGGCCGGAGGTTCTTCGATAAATTTTTCTACTTTTTTTTCACAAACTACTGCCAAATCTGGGCGAACAACATTTCTTATATCAATGATCCAGTCTAATTCAGAATAAATAAAGCAGTTGTTGGTACAATTACTTTTGTTTAAATCCTGCTTTATTTGAAAAAGCATTTCACCTGCTACAAGTTGATGTTTCCCGGTAGCTGAAGGGCTCATGGCAAAAGGATAACCATCGATGAGTTCCCAATCTCCTTCCCAATTTTCGTAATCGTTATAGGTGTATTGAGGTATGTGTTTTATTTTTAGCATATTGTAATATTTCCTTTCTTTACCATTTTATTTTTCAATAAATAATTTTATTTCATAAGCATTTTCCACAGCCTTTTCAGCCATTTCATCGGTAAAATTACTGATTATTACAGTTGATAACGACGGATTTATTTTATAATATTTCATTGCTGTTGAATCAACTTTTCCGAACATCATAATTTCAAGATTTTCAAAGGTATTAATTTTTTCTCTAACAAATTCGATTTTTTCATTATAGTTATTTTGTAAGACTCCTGCAATTTCTTTAAACATCCAAAATGCAGAACCTACAGAAAAACTCTCTGAAGCAACATTATAAAAATCCGGGATTTTATCAATGCCAAAATAGAAAGGTACATAAGCTGTAATTATCGGGGCGCTGACACCTACCCACATAACAGCGCCAATATCTACCGGCCACGAGGGCCGGAGCTGTATTACATCGGTGTGAACACAATTCCACGAAGCTATTGAACGTTCATCAGAACCATCCCTGCCTTCGGGATATTTTTCGTAAGCTGTGCCTTCGTATTGATCGCGAAGTATTCTGAAACAAGTCTGAAGGTCGATTTTTTTTTCCGGCTTCAGGAACTGCGGAAAATCTTTTGTTTCAGGATGAAGTTTCAAGGATGGATTTAAAATATCCAAACAGCGCCAAACTCTTCGAGTGTCATAAAATCTACCACCATTAATTTCCTTCCGGCCTTTGCCAAAGGCTCTTGCAAAATTAAAATCACCTTCCGCCGGATTCCACAATCCATTTTCCAATGCAAAACCCTGAAGATTTGGCGAACAGTAAAAATTCATAGTATCTTCATGGAAAACATGAGAAATTCTGTATCCGTTTGCCTGTGCCCAGTAACACGAATCAGGTATCCTGACGGCAGCCCAGCAAAAGCCGCCACCCGATTCGATGTACCATATTTCATTTGTGTCGGCAATCCCAATCCCGCAAGGATAAGTTACACCATACCGATTATACATCTCGCCAAGCATTTTTACGCATTGCCTGGCAGTTTTTGATCTTTGAAGCGCTATATACCTGACTCCTCCGGTAAGTCCGTTTTTAATTAATGGGTCAACATCTGCAGCCAGGCTGTTCCTGTCGCGGCCAAGGGCAACGCCTCCGGCAATTGCAAGCCCATGTTCGTTAACAGCCACTGCGTCGCCTTCGGCAAATCCTTTATAAATTTTCAGCGCCATCCATTCATAAGTTTCACGCACCTGGGGAATTTTCAAACCGGAAGGAAACTCTACAGAATCGCCCACAGGATATTTTATTCGTGGGAATTTTTCCACCATCGAAGCCTCCTCCCCCGAAAGATCGTTGTTATGAGCCAGAAGAACCGAGCCGTCGGCAGAAGCCTTCTTTCCCACAAGAAGCATAAAACATTCCTGTCTTGATGTATTCTGTGAAACAAAAGACTG
The DNA here is from genome assembly GCA_965369845.1 of uncultured bacterium. Lineage (GTDB taxonomy): Bacteria > Bacteroidota > Bacteroidia > Bacteroidales > 4484-276 > CBDUSJ01. The sequence continues at coordinate 3,367 of CBDUSJ010000330.1, forward strand.
GGATAATGCCGGAAAATAAACCAGCGTCGAAACAATACAAAAAACAAAAATTGATAATTTTTTTTTCACATTATTTTTAATAAAGAAATTTTTTATAGTCATTCGCTTTGCGTCATTAAATAACAACCGAATGACAATTGAATGACCATCGAATGACTACCGAATGACAATTGAATGACCATCAAATGACTACCGAATGACAATT
>CBDUSJ010000331.1:0-3569 GCA_965369845.1 uncultured bacterium
GGCTCGAATTCAATTTCTTCGCCAACGTATTTTTCCCACTCTTCAATAGTCATGTTCCTGCCTGTTTGTCCGAGTAGTTTATCGAAAAGCAACGACAAGTTGATTGTGTAAATTCGGATACTCCTGTCTGCGCCGGCTGAAATAAGTTTTTGTCCGTCGTTGGTCACTACTAGGTCGTGTACCCAAAGCTCATGCCTGTTGATAAGGATATTTCTACTGTGGTCTCTGAAGTCTTCAATTTTGATGCTTCCATCAAGCGATGCAGTAACGATTAAAGATTTTATCGGGTTGAAGACAATTGAGCTTACTGTTGAAGTATGATGCCCTGCCCATTCCGTATATTCTTCCTTTCCTGATTTTAGATCAAATATCCTTACCGAACCGTTTTTATATCCTGCTGCCGCCAAACCGCATTCCGGACAAACGGATAAAGCGGTAACGGGAATATCTGACCTGAAAAACCGATTTGTCGAAAACGTAGTTTCCTGCAGAGAGGTGACCAAAATCCGGCCATCATCAGTACCCCAATACAAAAAATTATTTGTGTTGTCGAAACAAAGAACGTTAATTGCAGAGTTAACGGAATCCACAATTTCCGTTTGATAATTACCATCATTTTTGATTAAAAGACTGAGACGGCCGTTAGATCCGGCAGATGCCAGAATTTTTCCATCATGGTTAAAGGCTGTTTGATTAATTCTGCCGATATGCAAATCGAACACATCCGGAGTGGTTCTTGGGTTTTTTATATTCCAGATAAGAATTTTTCCGCCGGAAGTTCCTGCGGCAAGCTGATTTCCGTCAGGGCTGAAAGTAACAGTGCGGAAATTATACTGTTCAAAATTTCCGGTATTTAGTTTAACGGGCTTGTTTGGATTCTGCAAGTTCCAGATAAAAACATTCCCGTCGTCCCCGCACGAAGCCAACAGCTTGTCATCTCCCGAAATATCCAAAGCACGAACACCATCGGTATGTGTTCTGATAATTATTTCATCGCCCGAAATAACGGATAATGCATTAAAAAGGTCGGAGTTTATTTCGGCGCCATCGTTGTCGAGGTTAAATTTGTAAGCCGTTAGGGCAAGCAAAGCAGGCAGCTCATCGGTCATGGTTTTTTGAAGACGCAAAGACCGGTGGGCTAATGATCTGGAAATGGAAAGCAATCGCAAGCGGCGTATGTTTTGTTCCGATTTTTCGGCTTTAACCCTTTCTGCTTCGGCAATTTTCTTATGATTAATTGCTTCTATCCGTTGTTGATCAGCTTCATCCCTGGCTATAATTGCCTCGTCGGTTGCAATATCAGCTTTATGTTTTTCCGATACAGCTTTTCGGGTTTGTTCTTCGGCAATCAACTGCTGTTCAACGGCAAATTGCTTTTGCTCTTCGGTAATTATTTTTTGCTGCTCGGCAATTTGTTGTTGTTGTTCCGATATTTTTTTCTGCAGTATTGCTTCTTTATATTCCTTTTCAGCTCTTTTACTTTCGAACTGGGCAATTTTTTCTTTTTCGAGAGCTTCCTTTTTACTTGTTTCGGCTTTAAATCTTAAATTTAGTGAGATAACCATAAGCAGAATGGAAATCAGAGCCGCAGCGCCCAATATGACAGCAAAATTTTTTGCGCGCCGCAAATTACGTTTTTGTTGGTTTTCACGTCTTGCAATTTCGCGTTCGTATTCCTTATTGCTATATTCAAGAAAATTTATCGCTCTGTCGAAAGCAGGGTTGTATCTCATAGCCCAGGTTGCGTTTGGCTTGTTTTGTTCGCGCCATCTAAGAGCTAATTGCAATTCAGGGTTGACCCAAAGTCCGGATTTTCCTTCCTGATAAAGTTCGGCCGATTTTGTAAGTCGCAGGTAAAGCTGAGCCGATTCGTTTTCTTCATCTATCCAGATTTTTAACCTCGACCAAACCCGCATAATACTTTCGTGCGAAATATCAATGATTGAATCTTCGTTAAGTGAAATATTGTATGGCGGCATTAAAAAAGCACAACCCTGCTCACGGAATTTGTCGATCACCTCAACAACTTCTTCCGGTTTTGAATCGCACAATACACAAATTTCTGAAAGCCGGGTCGGACGGCGAATCCCTCTTTTGTCCTGTTCAAAATCAGTTAACGCTTTAAAAAGTTTTTCGGCAATGAATTTGTGTTTCGGATCGCGCAGTGCGCTGTAAATTTCTTCAAGATGAAACGAAAGGGCTTCGTGCATTGTGCCGATGGCTTCGTAATGTAATATGTCGATCGGTTGTTCTCCAACTTTGTTCAACCTCCAATAATTCCATGTTCGCATCAGGGAATGTTGCAAAACAGGCAACTGGTCAGGGTCGCTGCCGACATCATTCAGCAGCCTTGCTACTAACTCTTTTGTAATATTTCCCCCATAAATTTTGATAGGTTTTGTAATTGCCTCCTCGATTTCATTCTTTTGCAGGCGGGGAACAAGATAATACCCCTGGTTTATTGCTTGTGTCAGGCCATGAAACTCATTGCAGTCATCCAAAAAATCGGTGCGCATCGAAAGAACAATGTATGTAGAAACATCTTTCCGGTTTATGGCGTAAAGCAGTAACCCGACAAATAAAGCTGCATCAGTAACATTTCCGAAACCGGAACTACTTTTCCGAAACCGGAATAATTCCTCAAATTGGTCGATTACTATTAAATTATTTGAATAATCACTTTTCTTCTCCGATAAAAATTTTATTATTCCATCAGGGCCAGCTCTCAGAAACTTCTCTGCTTCTTTTTGATCTGCGGTATTTGGTATGTTATTTTTCTGAAGAGGATTGTTTGCCTTTGTCAGCGCATTTGCAAGGTTGCAGATCGGATCATCGCCGGGTCTTAAAAAACTTAACGACCATTTTCCATGTTTGTGCTTGTCGTGGATTTTTAGTACCGACGGGATAAGTCCTGCTTTAATCAATGATGACTTACCACAACCGGAAGAACCTACAATGGCTAAAAAATGTGTTTGAAACAATCGTTCAATCAGTTCTCCAACTTGTGTGTCTCTTCCGAAAAACAAGTGACTTTCGCTGATTTCGTAACTTCTTATTCCGGGAAAAGGATTTGATTGACCGGCAAATTGATCCATATTTACAGTTTTGCAAGTTTCTTTTTTAAAGCATTTTTTATCTTAATGGTTCGCGGCTAAAAACTGGCGGGCATTTCAACGCACTAAATTTTCAATTTACTATACTGTTTGTTTATTGTAATTCGTTTAATATTAGCACTTTCCGCCCGCTTGTTTTTGAGCATTTGTTATGGCTTGTAATTCCTCATCCTATACTGATGTTCAATGATTTACCTAATCCAAACTCTATCAATTTATAAAATGTTGATAATTGAACATCGCTTCTTCCGTTTTCAATTCTAGAAATATAGCTTTTCTTTGTCCCTGTTCTTTCAGCTAATTCTTCTTGTGTTAATTTTGCTTCTTTTCTGGCTTCCTGTAGCATTACACCGAGTTTGAAAGCCAATGAATTAGCATCAAATTGTGCACGGCTTTCTGTCCCTTGTTTTCCGTGATATTTGTCTAAATGTTCTTCAAACGTTGTTATAGTATTCA
>CBDUSJ010000332.1:0-3558 GCA_965369845.1 uncultured bacterium
GTTTGTGGGGAGAAAAGTATCAGGGTATTCCGATTTTTAAAAGTAATGCGATGATAGTAAAATCCATTTTCCTCGCCGGTAATTTCCATATCGAAAACCATCATTTTCATCGTAATAAATTCGGCTATAGTAAAATTTTTGTAGTAAAATTAGTGATTTTATAGACTTTAAAGAATAACTTTTTTTAGCCGCGAATGCGCTGATTTAATCTCAAATATTTTGATTTTATAAGTTTTCAATTAGCGAATCCATACGGACAAGTTTCGTAGCTTTTTAATCTTAATCCAATTCTACAATAATTTTAGTTATGCCATTTTTATATGAGTCCAGTCTAAAAAGGTTCAGAATGATATTTTTCATATCGTATATTACAGATAATCAGTAGCAATAAATTTAATAATTCGCGCATTCGCGGCTTTTTATACCAGACTCTTATATAAAAAGGACAAAAGGTGATTATGATGTATTTGTTGAATTTGAAAAAGAAACTGTAGATATAATGTATAATGAAATGATTGATTTTATTAACATTATTGAAAAATTAATAAATAGTGAAGAATATCATTAGTTTCTTTAACCAAAAATAATTTTATACTATTTATAAAATATGATAAAGCATCTATTCCCAATTTTTTTAGTAATTGTTACATTATTATTCAGTTGCTCGGTTGACAAAAAAAACACAAATTACGTTGACCCGTTTATTGGAACCGGTGGGCATGGCCATACCTATCCGGGAGCTACACTGCCGTTCGGCATGGTTCAGCTTAGTCCCGACACCCGTATCGATAGTTGGGACGGCTGTTCAGGATACCATTATTCCGACAAAACTATCCTGGGTTTCAGCCACACTCACCTTAGCGGAACAGGCTGCGGCGATTATGGTGATATCCGTTTTATGCCGACAACGGGCAAAATCAGGCTCAACCCGGGCAGCGAAGAAAATCCGGAGAGCGGATACCGTTCATCTTTCAGCCACAAAAACGAAGAAGCACGACCGGGGTATTACAGCGTTGAACTTATGGATTACGATATTGAGGTTGAACTAACGACAACTTTACGAACCGGATTTCATAAATATATTTTCCCAAAAACCGATTCGGCAAATGTTATCATCGATCTTACCGAAAGCGTTACAAGCGACCACATTATTGAGCTGGAAATTGAATTTGTCAGCGACAGAGAAATTCAGGGAGAGAGAAGAACGCAAGGATGGGCAAAAGACCAGAATATTTTTTTTAACGCCGAGTTCTCAAAACCATTCAAAAATTATGGAATTGCTGTTGACGGAATGCTCAGGAAAAACATTAACAAGGCAAAAGCTGCCGACCTAAAGGCTTTCGTAAACTTTGACACCGACAAAAACGAAGAAGTCTTTGTCAAAGTGGGTATCTCGGCTGTAAGTATGGAAGGTGCGAAAATCAACCGGCAAAAGGAAATTCCCGGCTGGAATTTTGATTCGATTGTAAACTCAGCGAATAATATCTGGGAAAAAGAACTTAGCAAAATTGAAGTTTTTGATAAAGATAAAACCAATAAAACGATTTTTTATACAGCACTTTATCATGCCCTTCTCAATCCAAACCTATTTATGGATGTTGACGGAAAATACCGTGGCCATGATAAAAAAATTCATCAGGCTGATGATTTTGAGATGTACACGGTTTTTTCTCTTTGGGACACTTACAGAGCAGCGCATCCGCTTTTTACAATCATCGAACAGGAACGGACAAACGATTTTATAAAAACCATGCTGAAACAATACGAACAGAGTGGTTTGCTTCCTGTTTGGGAACTTGCCGGCAACGAAACCAACTGCATGATCGGCTATCACTCGGTTCCTGTTATTGCAGATGCGTACATGAAAAACATCCGTAATTATGATGTTGAAGAAGCTTTTGAAGCAATGAAAAAAAGCGCCACACAGGATCAGTTTGGTTTGAAATATTATATTACCAAAGGTTATATCCCTTCGGATGAAGAAGGCGAATCGGTATCGAAAACCCTCGAATACGCTTACGACGACTGGTGTATTGCACAAATGGCCAAAGCCCTTGAAAAAAAATCCGATTATAAAAACTACATCGAAAGGGCGCAGTATTACAAAAATATTTTTGATCCTTCAATAGGTTTTATGAGAGCAAAAGTCAACGAAAGTTGGTTTGCGCCCTTCGACCCGGCAGAGGTTAATTTTAATTATACCGAGGCCAATTCGTGGCAATACAGCTTTTATGTGCCACAGGATGTTTCGGGTCTTATTCAACTTATTGGAGGGAAAGAAAATTTTATTAAAAAACTTGATGAATTATTTTCGGTAAGCTCGGAAACTACAGGCAGAAAACAGGCAGATATTACCGGTCTTATCGGGCAGTATGCTCATGGAAATGAACCAAGCCATCATTTAGCCTATTTGTATGATTATGCCGGCGAGCCGTGGAAGACACAGAAAATTGTCCGTCAAATTATGCAGGAATTGTACACCGATAAACCCGATGGTTTATGTGGCAATGAAGACTGTGGCCAGATGTCGGCATGGTACGTTTTTAGCGCTATGGGATTTTATCCTGTTACGCCCGCTTCCAACATTTACGCAATTGGAAGCCCGCTATTTGACAAAGTTGTGATTCATCTTGAAAATGGAAATGATTTTGTTATTACTGCAAAAAATGTATCAGAAAAGAATATTTATATCCAATCGGCTGAATTAAACGTACAACGCTATTTTAAATCATTCATCACTCATGAAGAAATTATGAATGGCGGGAACATGGCCTTTACAATGGGAACAAAACCAAACGAATTTTGGGGAACGGGAAAAGGTGATTTGCCGGTTTCAGAAATTAATGAGCATCTGATAACTGTTGTCCCGTTTATTAAAAAAGGTGAAAAAACATTTTATGACCGGCAGGAAATAGAACTTGCAGGAATTGAAAATAATTATTCAATCGAATATCAGCTTATTTTTGAAAATCAGAAAAGCAAAGCAAAAATATACTCAACACCGGTTAAAATAACAAATTCAGCTACGATCACTGCCAGGGCCATAAACAAAAATTCCGTGTCAAGTAAAGAAATAACCGCCCGGTTTTTCAAAATTCCTGAGGGTAGAAAAATCTCAATAAAAAACAAATATGCAAATCAGTATTCAGCGGGCGGCGATATTGCGCTTATTGATTTCCAGCGGGGAAATAATAATTTCAAAACAGGTATGTGGCAGGGATATGAAGGCGTTGACCTCGAAGCAGTGATCGATCTCGGAAAAGTCGAAACCATTAAAAAATTAAAGACCGGATTTCTTCAGGATATTAATGCCTGGATATTTATGCCTTTAAAGGTGGATTACTTCTATTCGACCGACGGGCAAAATTTCAGAAAGTTAGCGACAGTTAAAAGTAAGGTTGCTGAAAATGACCGGACAGTGCAAACCACAGACTTCACTGCCGGTTTTAAACCGGTTGATACACGATATATTAAAATAATCACAAAAAGCATCGGCGTTTGTCCCGAATGGCATAAAGGCGCCGGAAATCCATGTTGGATATTTGCGGATGAGATTGT
>CBDUSJ010000333.1:0-3541 GCA_965369845.1 uncultured bacterium
TATAACATTGTTCTGCTATAACAAGTCCTTTAAAAATGTTAATGAGTTCATTGTCTGTAAATGATTTTATGATATTGTTACTCCAATTTTCAGAATAATTAATATAATATCCATCGTCAATACTTGTTAACATTTGTCTGCTTTCATTATCAAGCGATAACGTTTCTCCAATTTTAAATAATATATCGATGTATTTCTTTTCCATTTCTATTGGTTAAATGTTGTACTTCAATTAATAACCGCTAACTCCCACCTAAAAATAATATTACGCTCATTTTTAAAACATTCCTTTTATTGTTAAAATTCTGTTAATCAATTACAAAACCGTTTTTAAATGATTTTATACGGTTGTAAATGATTACAATCCTTTTCCGTGGCAATGTTTATATTTTTTGCCGCTTCCACAAGGACAGAGTTCATTTCTGCCAACTTTTTTCTCTACTTTTACGGGTTGCGGTTTTTGTTTTTGCTGGGTATTGCTGTGTGCCTGCGAGAGAAGGTCCTGACGACCTTCGCTCAGACGTTTCCTGTCGGTTCTCCTTGGCAACTGGGCCTCGCGAACATTTCTCGGATCTTGAAGAGGAAGATTACATTTTAGCAGGAAGGAAGTTATTTCTTTGTTGTTCCTCTGGAGCATTTGCTTAAATAGTTCAAACGATTCGAATTTGTAAATCAGCAGAGGGTCTTTTTGTTCATAAGTAGCATTCTGTACCGATTGTTTCAGGTCGTCCATTTCGCGCAAATGATCTTTCCATGCTTCGTCGATCATACCAAGAGTAATGCTTTTTTCGATAGCAAGGCTTATTTCTTTTCCCCCGTCTTCATAAGCTCTTTTAAGGTTTGCTACCACCTGCATGGTTTTTATACCATCGGTAATCGGTATTGCAATTTGTTCATAATTTGAATGATTCTCAAGAACATCCTTTATCACCGGATAGGCTTTTTGGGCAATCAGTTTTGTTTTATTCTTGTAAGATGAATAAATATATTCACAAAGTTTACTTGTAATTTCATCCTTGTTACCTGAAAGAAATTCTTTTTCTTTAAAAGGAACATTAACAGCCAATACCTTGAGAACTTCCAGTCTGAAACCTTCATAATCGCCAATTTCCTGGAAATCCATCACTATCTGTTCGCAAAGGTCGTACAACATATTGGAGATATCTACTGCCAAACGCTCTCCGAATAATGCATGATGACGTTTGCGATAGATCACCTCACGCTGCGAATTCATTACGTCATCATACTCGAGCAAACGTTTACGAATTCCGAAATTATTTTCTTCAACTTTTTTCTGGGCGCGTTCAATTGATTTTGTTATCATCGAATGTTGAATCATTTCGCCATCATCAAGTCCCAGCCTGTCCATGATCTTTGAAATTCTGGCCGAACCGAACATTCTCATAAGATCATCTTCGAGAGAAACAAAAAACTGAGAGCTTCCGGGGTCACCTTGACGTCCCGAACGACCTCTAAGCTGGCGGTCAACACGGCGTGACTCGTGTCTTTCGGTACCGATAATTGCCAATCCGCCTGCATCTTTAACGCCCGGTCCCAGTTTGATGTCTGTACCACGGCCAGCCATATTTGTAGCAATAGTTACAGTTTTGGCCTTTCCGGCTGCAACAACAATATCAGCCTCTTTCTGATGAAGTTTTGCATTGAGAACATTATGCGGGATATGTCGTCTGCTAAGCATTCTGCTCAAAAGTTCCGAAGTTTCAACAGAGGTTGTGCCTACCAATACAGGCCTTTTATTTCCAATTATATTTTCAATCTCATCGATGACAGCATTAAATTTTTCCCGTTTTGTTTTATAAACCAGGTCCTGTCTGTCATCTCTTATTATCGTACGGTTTGCCGGAATTACAACAACATCGAGTTTATATATATCCCACAACTCGCCGGCTTCAGTTTCAGCAGTACCCGTCATGCCGGCAAGTTTTTTATACATCCTGAAATAATTCTGAAGGGTTATTGTTGCATAAGTCTGAGTAGCTGCTTCTATCTTAACATTTTCTTTTGCTTCGATAGCCTGGTGCAAACCATCGGAGTACCTTCTGCCTTCAAGGATACGCCCTGTTTGTTCGTCAACTATCTTAATTTTATTATCCATCACCACATATTCAACATCATTTTCGAAGAGTGAATATGCTCTTATAAGTTGATTTACAGTGTGAATTCTTTCAGACTTAACTGAGAAGTCGCGTGTAAATTCATTTTTCTTTTCAATTTTTTTATCATCCGTAAGGTCTGATAACTCGAGTTCGGCAATCTCAGAACCGATATCGGGAAGTATAAAAAACGAATGATCGTCATAAGATTTACTTAACAGGTCAATGCCTTTTTCTGTAAGCTCGATCGAATTATTTTTTTCTTCGATAACGAAATAAAGTTCATCATTAATAATATGCATGTGTTTTTCCTGTTCCTGCATATAAAAATTTTCGGTTTTCTGCATTTTGGTCTTTATTCCGGGCTCACTGAGAAATTTGATCAAAGCCTTGTTTTTGGGCAAACCATGAAATGCTCTTAAAAGTTGTTCGCTACCTTTTTTACTTTCCTCATCGGTAATTTCATCTTTGTTAAGCAGACTTTTTGCTTCTGCAAGCATCTTTGTTACAACACTTTTTTGTACATTATAAAGTTTCTGTACATTGGATTTCATCTCATCGAACAATTGGTTTTCTCCTTTTGGTGTAGGTCCTGAGATAATGAGAGGTGTTCTTGCATCGTCGATAAGAACTGAGTCAACCTCGTCAACAATAACGTAATTATGCGGACGCTGGACAAGCTCATCCGGATTACCAGTCATATTGTCTCTGAGGTAATCAAAACCAAATTCGTTATTTGTGCCGTAAGTAATGTCAGCGAGGTAAGCCTTTCGTCTTGCGTCGGAATTTGGTTCATGTTTATCGATACAATCGATTGTCAAGCCGTGAAACTGATAAAGCATTCCCATCCATTCCGAGTCGCGTTTTGCAAGGTAATCGTTAACGGTAACTATATGAACACCTTTTCCGTGCAAGGCATTCAGATAAACAGGAAGGGTTGCAACGAGGGTTTTTCCTTCACCGGTTGCCATCTCGGCAACTTTACCATTATGCAACACAATACCGCCGATAAGCTGAACATCATAATGAACCATATCCCAGGTTATCATATTTCCACCCGCCATCCAGCGATTATCGAAATATGCCTTGTCGCCTACAATATTTACATTATCGTGTTTGGCTGCCAGATCGCGGTCCATCTGAGTTGCATTTACCTCAACAACTTCATTATCCATAAATCTGCTGGCGGTTTCCTTCATCACTGCAAAAGCCTCCGGAAGTATTTGATTGAGAATATCCTGGGTTTTTTCGTAGCTTTCGTTTTCTAATTTATCTATGGTCTCATAAAGTTTTTCTTTTTCATGTATATCGATATCAGGCTCATTGTTTATTCTTTCCTTTATTTCTTTAATCTGATTTTCCTCATTGGCAATGTATTCATTTATCTTTTTTTGAAATTCTACAGTTTTTGCTCTTAACTCATCATT
>CBDUSJ010000334.1:0-3537 GCA_965369845.1 uncultured bacterium
CGTTCACAGTTTAAGAAAAGCTGTATAAATAGCTGAATGTCTGTCTTCAGGGTTAAATTGCTAAATTGTTAAATTGTTTTTATGGAAAAGACCCCAGTAAAATACAAAAAAAATTTCACGGGGTAAAAGTATTTAAAATTGAATGATATTAAAGCATATAAAATTGCATTTAATTTAAGAAATTATGCCTGTCCAGTAGTGAAGAATGAGCGTATCTGGGTATTGGATATTGTTGTAAAATGGGAATGGTTTGCTAAAAAGCACATTGGAGGGCCAGAACTCTCGAAAATTGTAGTATTGTAAATTAAAATCGCATTAGTGTCAATGGCTAAATTGTTAAGCCACAACAATGTAACAATGTAACAATATAACAATTTTTAGCATACTAATTTAAAATCGTGAATGGTTACAAAAATTGCTTAATTTTCGAAAGATAATTATTTTATAACTCAAAAAGTGTAACAATTTGTAAATAAGGTAGTCTTTATCCCGAATAGTTAAAATGACTTTGAAGCAAACATACATAGACATTAATCAGGATTTAATTGTTGCCTGCAGAAATGACGACAGGGAAGCTCAGGTCAGGATATATAAACTTTACTATAAAGCCATGTATAACACAAGTTTGAGAATAGTTAATAATACTGCCGAAGCAGAAGATATAATCCAGGATTCTTTTCTGGAAGCCTTCCGGAAGATTGACAGCTTCAAAGGCCAGAGTAGTTTTGGCGCATGGCTTAAAAAAATTGTAATTAATAACTCTCTCGATTTTGTTAAACAAAAAAAACACATTACAAGCCTCGATGAAGAAAAATTTGATGTTGAAAATATTAGTGATAATGAAGATAATTATTCTGAAAACATCTTCTGCCGACTCGAGGAAATCAGGGATGCTTTTGATAAACTCCCTGAGAATTACAGAATCATTCTCTCGTTATTCCTACTCGAAGGTTACGACCATCAGGAAATATCACAAATTTTGAAAATACCATATAACAACACACGCACCAGATATTCAAGGGCTAAACAAAAATTGTTACAAATAATTATGAAATCAAGAAATTAATGTTGAGAACATTTTAAAGTTAAAAAACAAAAGTTATCATGTCGTTTTTAGAAGACAAAATAAAGCAAAACAAAGATTTTTTTAATCACCAGGAACCTGAACAGGGGCATATAGAAAGGTTCATCAGCCGGCTCGACGAAAGTAATACCGAACAAAGAAGGCCTGTGATGTGGGGATTGATCATAAAAATCGCCGCCGTTGCGCTCATTCTTTTGTCAGTGGCATATTTAACATTCAAATATTCCATTGTCGATTTTGGCAATTTAGTCGCCAAACAGGTTTCGAAAATAGAATTTCCAAAAGAAATTAATGATGTTTTTGCATATTACGATGCTGTAACAAATTCAAAAGTAGATGAAATTGATAAACTGACAATCACCCGTGAAGAGGCCGAAAGAGTAAAAAAAATTGCCAAAAACCAACTGCAAAATCTTGATGCCAATCTTGCCGAAATAGAAAAAGAATATTCAAAAAATCCGGACAATGAATTGTTATATGCAGCCTTGATAAATAATAAGAAAAAAAAGGCCGAGATCATGGATAATATAATTAAACAGCTTGATAAAGCCAACAATGAATTTCAGTCAAATAAAAGTTCGAATTAAATAATAAAGTTAAAAAATATAAGAAAAATGAAAAATGTAGTTGTTACAAGTTTTACGATAATTTTTGTTATTCTGTTTTCAGCATGTCTGAATCAGATGCAGGCAAAAGGAAAGATTGAGAAAATCCTTGCCGAAAAAAAATTCGAAATAAGCAAAGATGCGCGCCTCATTATCGATCATAAATACGGAAAAGTGCAATGCAACAACTGGAATGAAAACGCCATTTCCATAAAAGTTACAGTTAGCGTTGAAACCGACGATGAGAAAAAGGCCGAAAAGATTTTCAATGAAATTCAACTTAATATCCATGGCAACAGGCACGAAGTTGTCGCAGAATGTGATCTGAATCAGAAATTTTTCAAAAATGATAAATACAATGTTTCTATCAATTTTGAAATTTATATGCCTAAGTCAATAAATCTTGAGCTAAAACATAAATTTGGAACAGCATTTATTGATGAAGTTGATGGTACTGCTGAAATCACAAGCGAATACGGAAGTATTAAGATCAATTCCCTGAATAATCCGGAAAATGACATTGAGGTTAATTTTGGAAAAGGAGAACTGAGACATATTGAAAGTGGCGATATTGAAATCGACTATTCAAAATTTGATCTCGGTACTGCCGGAATTTTATCGGTCGAGTCGAAATATTCCGACTTCATTGCCGAAGAAATAGAAGAAATTTCTATCGAACAGGAAGGCGGCAAGGTTGAAATTGGCAAAACAAAACACATCGATGGCTCTTCTAAATTTTCTGATTTTGAAATAGGTGAACTTTCCCATTCTTTGTTTATCGAAACCGAATACGGCAATCTGATCGTTAAAAATGTAAGTGCTGATTTTTCTGAAATTTCCGTGGAAAACAGTTTTGGTTCGGTAAAAATATTTATCGATGAAAATGCAACTTATTCCCTTGCCGCCGAAACTGAATTTTGTACTCTAAAATACCCCGAAGAGCTCGCCGATTTTTCATATAAAAATATATCATTTAACAAGGCTTCATTTAAAGGTGTTATCGGGAAAGGAAGCAATTCTAAATCAAAAGTTACCATCGATAGCGAATATGGCGGGGTAAGTTTAATTGCAAAATAAAATTGTAACCGGATAAAAAATAAATCGTCAAATATTTATAAACTATTTTAAAATAAGATTAATGAAAAAAGAAAAAATGATTAAGTTCAGTCTTTTGGTTTTAATGTCGTTTTTCCTTGTGATAGGAAACGTAAACGCTAATTGGCAGGGTGTAAAAGGCAATAAAAACGTTGTTACACAGGAACGGAACGTTGGCTCCTTCTCCGGCATAAAACTAACGTGTTCGGCCGATGTGTTCATCAGTCAGGGCAAAAGTGAATCGGTAACTGTAAAAGCAGATGAAAATCTGGTTGACCTGATTAAAACCGAAGTGATAGATGATGTTCTAATAATAAAAATTGGAAAAAGTATCTGGAACGCAAAAGTCCTCGAGGTTTATGTAACTGTAAAAAATCTTGACAAAATACTCAACTCCGGGTCTGGTGATATTTCGAGTGAGACACGGATAAATGGTATGGATATGTACATACGTATGAGTGGTTCGGGCGATCTTGATGCGGAATTTGATGTTAAGAATCTTGAAATAAAAATGTCCGGTTCAGGCGACACAGAAATTTCCGGTGTGCGTGGTAATTTGAAATTATCAGTTTCCGGCTCAGGGGATTTTGAGGCCGAAGAACTCCAGCTTGAAGAATGTAACATAAAACTTACCGGTTCGGGTGATATTGAACTTAAAGGCAGCGCTGTTAATCTTACAATTAATCAGTCAAGTTCAGGCGATATCAATGCTTATGGATTATCAGCCGGAGTTGTTGATATAAAAGGTTACGG
>CBDUSJ010000335.1:0-3529 GCA_965369845.1 uncultured bacterium
ATTAAAAGCAATTTTGGTGATATTCATAATTTGTATTTTTATGAGATTAACATTATTTTCACGGTTTGAAATTAGAAATTAGAAATCCATCCATCCATCCATCCATACGGACTCCATGCGGTCGTACGGACTCCTTTCAGTCATACGGACAAGTTTAGAAATTTGTATTATCATATTTTTGTGTTGTTGATTAACCCCGTAGGATAATAACTTCAAATAATGACCTATCACTTAAATATAAATATCCAACGGGGTAAACGCATTCAACTCTGATATTGTCATCCTTCCCTATAGAGCCAACTTCCAACTTCCAACTGCCGACTGTCAACTTCCAACTTCCAACTTCCAACTTCCGACTTCCGACTGCCGACTTCCAACTGCAAATTTCCAACTTTCAACTTCCAACTGCCGACTGCCAACTTCTTACGTTACTACTATTTAAACCCGGTTATCTGATTAATTTTACTTTCATTCCATCGGTGAGTTTGCTCAAACCGGCGGTAATAACCATATCGTCTTCCTCAAGGCCTGAAATTACTTCAAAACCTTCCGAATTTAACCGGCCTGTTTCGATGATTATCTTCCTGACAGTTGCAGTTCCTTCATCATCGGGAACGGCAACAAATACGTAGTTTTTGTTAAATTCTTCTGCCACTGCAGATGATGGTACAATTAAATATTCATCTGTTGAAGTATCACCGGTAAGGTTTATAGAAACATTTGCAGCCATACCTGGTCGTAATTCCGTGCTGGTTTCGGCAATTATTATAGTTACGGGATAAGTGGATGAACGTTCGTCGATAATGTAAGAAACTTCGGAAATCTCGCCTTTAAATTTCTTATCTGATATTGACGGAAAATCAACAATTACTTTTTGCCCTGGCAAAATCTGCGAAATATAAATATCAGGAATACCAATTATTACATTTAATTCATCTCCCGAATTAAGTTGAACAATCAAAGTGCCGGCCTGAACGTTTTCGTTTTTCTCCACATTTTTTGCTCCGATAATTCCGTTCATAGGAGCATAAAGCCTGGTGTAACTGATTTGTTTCTCGAATTGTTCAACTCTTTTCTGCGCCGAACAGTTCATTGCCCTTGCCGATTCAAACTGTGTTTTAGACTGCTCATATTCACTTAATGAAACATTGCCGTTTTCGTATAATGCAGATATTCTTTCATAGCTTGACTTTGCTGTTTGTTCCTGTATTTCGGCATTGTTCATCGAGACAAGGGCTTCATCCAGTTGAAGCTGATAATCGGTATCGTCAAGAGAGGCGATAAGGGCCCCCTTTTTTACTACCTGCCCGATTTTTACCGGAATATCCTCGATGTTCCCTGACACCTTAAAACTGAGATTTGTTTCAACTCCGGCTTTGGATACACCGGTAATTGTACGATGGCGGTTTGCACCCGACCGAAATACCTTCTCGTATCTTACCGGCCTGATAATTTCTTTTTTTTCGCTTTTTCCACCTGAGCAGCTAAAAAGAGTAACTGTAATCAGGACTGTAAAAATTCTGTAGAAAAAATTAAATTTCATAATTATTCGATTTTATTTTTTTGAATGTTCAAACATGTACAAGTCTGCCCTATGCAGGAAGTTTACGTTTTCTTCCGGCGATATGAGAAAAAGATAAAAGCCAATTGACCGCTGTAGAGAAATGAAATCGATATAGTACTGATACACTGAATTTGCTGAAAATAACTGACTTCGCAGTGCAGCGCCCTGAGCGTCTATTAGCCCGGTAATATTGACAACTCCTTTGGAATAGCCGTCCTGAACCAATATAAGGCTTTTATCGGCAGCCTCGGCAGCTTGTTTCGAAAGGCTAACATTTGGTAATGATATACCAACATTTTCAAGGTCTGTGTATAATCTCTGAATAATTTTATTTTTTACATCGTACAATTGGTCCTGGCTGATAGCATGATTTATTTTAGCCTGTTTGAATTTGGCATTTCGCTTTCCGCCTGCAAACAGTGGAAGTGTTGCGGAAATGCCGACGTTCCATTGAAAATCTTTGGGCTCTGAACCGAAAACAATGGGGTCGTTACCGGGTATCTCAATTACTACAGGTTTGTAATCCGAACCTTTGCCACCGCGGTAAAATATGTAATCGGCATTTGCCTGTAAACCAAAAGAGGGCAGATAGAAGGCTCTGTGTGTTGTTTTAATTACTCTCTCATTTACGTCGATACCTGCTTGTACTTGTTTAATTTCCGGTGAGTGCGTCAGCGCTTCATTCGTCAAAAAATCCCTGAAAATCCCGTAAGAGAGCGGGTCGTCGGTATAACTATTAATATTTTTATTTTCAATGTTTAGTGTAGTATCAAAAATACTCACATCTTCGGTATAATACTGATGATCTATCGGTCTGTTCAATAATTCCATCAGCGCCATTTCGGCAATTGCCTGGGTGTTCAGAGCCTTTAGCTGGTCGCTTTTTGCCAACGCTAATTCGCTTTGCCACCTGTAAACATCAGCCATACCGGAATAACCAACCTGATGTCGTGATTCTGCAATTTCGAGATTTTCCTTTGTAAGTTTATAGTTTTCAATGCTGATAAAAGATTGAGTTTTGGCCATTAAAACATTAAGATATGTACAGGCGGCATCTCTGATGATATCCATTTCTTGTGCAGACAGGGCATATTTATCGCTTTCAAGTAATTTTTTTTGTATATAAATATTGGCAAAAGCTTCATCGGAAAAAATAACCTGATTTAGCGCCACTTGTCCTGTTCCGGATATTTCCGGATTCTGACCGAGAGATGCCTCAGCCCTGTCTTGATCAATCATGATGCCTGAAGCTGATGCATCAATATTGGGTAAAATATTTGATTTTGCAATATTCACTTCCTTCGCATTAGCCGTAACTTGTTTGCGCGCTTGTTCCAGGTTAAGATTTGCTTTAAGCGCTTCACGTATCACTCCGAGGAGGTTTAAAGTGTCGGCGTCCGGAAGATAATTCTCGTTTACCATTTCGGCGCCTGAAGACAGTATTCTCCAGTTTGGAAAATATCCTATATCGTACATGGTTTTTACGTTGAAGATGTTGTCGTATTTATAATTAACAATAACCGGAAGGCTGGAAGGATTTTCGCCTTCAATTATTTTCTCAAGGGTTAGAGCCATTCTTCTCGCTAATTTGTTTTGATTGTTGAGAAATCTTACACCTGCCAAAGCACCTGAAATAACATCACTTTCACCATTTATTGAGAATGTTGGAATTTTCTTCCTGTTTATTGCGTCAATTAATATAGACATTCGCGGGTCATGACTACTGTAAACAGGCGCAATGTAAATTGCATCAATGTCTTCGGGAAGATTGTTAATTGTTTCGGTTGGCGAATCACCGATTATAATAAATTCTGCATCGGCAGAAAGATCTTTTATTGAATTGTTAAATATCCCGATCGCTTCATCAGCGCTTTTTTTCCCAATTTTGAATAATTCCTCACCAATCAATATTCCGAGTTTTTTATAGGGATAGATTATATGAAACTCTTGCAGGCTTTTATTAAT
>CBDUSJ010000336.1:0-3518 GCA_965369845.1 uncultured bacterium
GCCTTCAACCAACGAAGAGTTCGTCCTTATTCCCGAATTCGACCCGGACTTGCCCTTTGCAAACGGAACCTTTGCTGAAAACGGAATTTCGGCAATTACAGGCTTTAAAACCGGCGTCCTGGGCAGTGTTGAATTGGGATGGGGGAATATGGGAATTTATCCAAACCCAACAAACGGCGTGTTCAATGTTACCGGACTGCAAAGCGAAGCACAGGTAAAGGTTACGGATATTCACGGACAGGAAGTGTACTCGAATGAAGCCCTGATGGCCGATAAAAACCAAGTAGACCTTGGCAATTGCAATCCGGGAATTTATATGGTTTCAATCAGGCAAAACAACGCCAGGACATTCCATAAACTTATTCTAAAATAGAAAGGAAAAAGACCTTCGGGGTTTAAACTCAGAAACGCCTTAGTATTTCCGGGGCAGAAGAAAGTTTCTCATGGCTTAAAAACCTCGAAGGTCTGAGTAGAAATATTGTTTTAGTCTCGTTTCATTTCGTGACGTTTCCAAGTCCTGGCGGATGTTGGAAAGTCTGCAAATGATTCATTTTGCAGGTTAAGCTTTTCATCGTCCATATGGACATGAACCATATTTAAAAAAATATCTTTTTCCTGACAGGTTTGGGATTTGACCCCCTCTCCCCGAAAGCTTTCGGGGTCACCCCTTTCCTTGATTAGGGAGCGGCATGATTAATCCTGATTCGAATTGAGGTTCTTCCGATATTATTATGAAAGGATTTGACGGATTATTCAAGTGAGATCGCAATAATGCACAAAGTCAATTGATAATTTCCATATCCGCAAACAAAAACATTACCGTTTTTTTAAACACATATCGGTCTCTCATCCTATCCGAAAGGAATTTTTTTTCTTAAAGCAAAAAACAACTTAATCCCGAAAGCGTGTCACAGATAATTATTTTGTTGATAAACTTCTTTTTTTATTTTAATGTCAAGAATTTCAAAAATAATTACTATTTTTGATGCAAAATTCAATCATAATGAAAGCTGTTTTACTGGTTTTTCTTTACATATTCTTCTGTCTCACAGGTTTTTCGCAATCAGTAAACTTGGGCGACTCCACCTTCAGGACTTTAACACAAAATGCTGATGTCATTATTGAAAATGAAGAATATTGTGTGAGTTTTGGAGGGAAAAAGTTCGGGTACATTAATGTCCATATCAGTAAAAAGATAACTTTTAAGATATTGAACGACAAAGGTCTAAAACAGTTAAGCAATTTTTCGTTGCCCGAGCCTTTCGACCATACTTACATTCCACATGCGCCCACGATAAGGAATCCTGAATTTCTTTTTAATGAGGTTAAAATAACAAACTTTGATGTTGTGAAGATCAAACCAGACGGATCGAACGAACCTGTGAACTATACATCAACCATAGCACAAAAGCAAATTATCAACCCAAACGACCCCTGGTTGTTCAGTATGCAATACCTGACCATCAACAAGGACAACCAGGTAAGGTTTGTGGATATACCTGTATGGGAATATCAATTGCACAATCTTCAGGTGGGCGATCAGGTGACCATTGAGTATGTCCTGTATTTTCCGTTTTTCGTAAACTGGAACCGGTTGTTGAACGCCAGACTCTTTTTTCATAGCGATATCCCAAAGAAGGAATTTACATTTAAATTTTCACATTCCTCATCGCTGGAATTCGACATAAACTATTATTTGGTTAGTCCAAAAATCGATTCCACCGGTAACATTATTAATTATGTGTTTAAATTCACAAATATGCCAGGATGTCTTTTGGAGCCAGGAGGAAGGCCATATAAGGACCTACCCTGGTTTTCGTTCAGCCCAAAACCTTATGAGATGCTATATATGCACTACAACTCTTTCGAAGAAGAATTTGTCCCATTTTGGTATATTCTGGCTACTGAGCGCGAAGTAAAAATTAAAAAAGCAAGGCATGATAATAAAATCGGACTAAGAAATAAAGATCATTACGGTTTTGCTAAACTGGCCAAAAAGTTTCAAAGCTACGCACCTGATGATACCACAGGATTGAATTGGTTAAGATATTTCCAGGCATGGATGGCTGATACTGTAAAATATAAATGCGACAGCATATACTACAAGGATATGGAAAATTATAAACTCGACCATCCCGGGATAGAATTATCAGCCGGTTTGCTAAAAGATCATAATATAGAAAGTGCATACGCCAATATGATTTTTCACATGGGGTTGGATTTGTTTACCGCGTATCCTGTAGATAAAAGATTTGGAGAAATGTCGCCTACATATTTCCTTACTGTTCACGACAACGATTTTTTGTATTCGGCCATACTTAACGATAGTTCAAATGTTTTTATTTATCCCAAATCGGATATATCAAATTATTACTGCAACGAATTGCCATTCTATTTTGAAAATGTACCGTCAGCAGTTATTCACACATACGATTATGCCGGATACAGACGAAACTACGACAACAATATGTATATTACCAGAACTCCCGTTAGTTCGGCCAGGGATAATGTAAGAAAAATCTATAGCATAGTTAATGTAAACACAAGTAATCATTCCCTCTCTTTTGAAACAAGGGTTAATTTGTCGGGTCAGTTTTCGACGCTTACAAGAAATGTTTATACAAATAAAAACTGCGATTCGACAATAAATCCAATATATCTCGATAAAATATATAATATTGCGGATAATGTGAAAATAATAAAGATAAATGCAGGAAAACCAAAGATTTATTTTCCTTACAGCACCACAGTGAATTTGTCTTACGAAACAAACGATTTGATAACAGAAAACGACCAGGGACAATTTACAGTAAGTATCAATTACTGGTTTAAACATCCCTATAACAAAAACCTCAATCCGCATTTCAGGTTCACTGATTACTATCCGGATTTTCTGTTCAGCGACACTTTTGTATATATGTTGAAATTTGACCAACCGATAAAAATGACCACCAACGTAAACGATATCAGTATCAACAACATGTTTGCCTTTTATTCTTTTTCCATTAAACAGACCAGCCCCGAACAGTACATGATCACCAGCTATTTGCTGATAAAATCCCCAAAGGTTTGCAAAACCAATATTATGGAAGTAGCAGAGATTTTTGATGCCATTGAAAACGTGAACAGGCTCAAAATATCATTTCAAAAATGATCTGGCAATTTTCATCCCGGCAGTGGATCAGGAAATGCCGTGCTTGTAGTAAATTACGACGCAAACAGCACAGGCTTACTTCGCTCCAGAATTATTAATATTACAGCAGTTGGTGGTTCACCATCAATAACGTTAACTGTAATGCAGCAAACCTACGATATCTACACCATCAATATTCCTGAAGGCTGGTCCGGACTATCAAGCTATCTGATGCCTGCCGATACGGATATTGAAAATATCTTCGGAGACATCCTCGATGAACTTGTCATTGCTGTTACGGGCGGAGAATTCTTCTATCCGTTTTATAATATCAACACCATTGGCAACTGGGAGCAGCATTCGGCCTACAAAGTCAAAACAAATG
>CBDUSJ010000337.1:0-3516 GCA_965369845.1 uncultured bacterium
ATTCCACGAAAAAACCAAAAAACAAGAAAGACCGAACCCAGAAACTTGCGAAGCGAAGCAAGCCCGTATGGGAAACCCGAAACCCTATCCCCTTTCCTGCTCCCGATGCCGTAGTTCAATCTTCACACCGGATAATTCCCTCAATTTCACGGCAAGTTTTTCGGCACAGTAAACCGAACGGTGTTGCCCTCCTGTACAACCAAAACTTATCATCAGATTTTTAAATTTCCTCGATGAATAATTTTTAACTGTTTGCCTTACAATTTCAAAAGCGTAGTAAAGAAAATGGTCAACCTCTTCTTTTTTCGCCTCCAAAAAATCGATCACTTCTTTATCTTTTCCGGTCAGTTGCCGGTATTTCGGGTATCTTCCGGGATTGGGCAGCGCCCTGCAGTCGAACACAAAACCGCCGCCATTTCCGGTCAAATCGACAGGTATTCCTCTTTTATACGAAAAGCTGTTTATTGAAATTTTTAATACCGGTTCGGAATATTTTTTCACTTCATCGGAAACGACAAGATGTTTAAGCGCTTTGGAAAGCTCCGGGAGTTCGATGGGGAATTTTTGGTTTTCGATAACCCATTTTAAATTTTGAATAGCCAACGGAATGCTTTTCAGAAAATGAGGTTTTTGTTCGTACAATCCCCTGAATCCATAAGCTCCAAGGGTTTGCAATATTCGTATAAGCGCAAAACCGTAAAAATATTTTCTGAAATTGTTAATGCTTTCCGGCGCCACTTTTTCAACCTCACTTATGTAAAAATCAAGAAGCGTTTCCCTGATTTTTTGAGGAATTGCTGCTCTTGCCTGAAAAAGTATTGATGCGGGATCGTAATGCAGCGGGCCTTTTCTGCCGCCCTGGTAGTCGATAAAATACAACTGCTTTTCCGAGACCATAATATTTCTTGCCTGAAAATCGCGATATGTAAAATAAAAATTACCGGCGCTCATCAGGAAATCGGCAAATGATACAAAATCTTTTTCCAGCAAATCTTCATCAAAAGGAACCTTCGATAGCTTTAGAAAATCATATTTAAAATAGTTCAAATCCCACAAATAAGACCGGCGGCTGAATTCAGAAACCGGGTAGCCGATAGAAAAGTAAACCGATTTGCCTGCAACAACCTGAAACTTTACAAGCTCCTTAAGAGCCGATTTATAGAAATTTATTATTTTTTCACCGAAACCTTCTTTCTCCCTTATATCTTCGATTACAGACAGAAGTGTTGCGTCTCCCAGATCCTGCAACAGATAAACTCCCTTTGAGAAATTGTGGGAATATACTTCAGGGACGTTTAATCCAAATTTTAAAAAATGCTTTGTAAAATTCAGAAAGGCATTATTTTCTTTCAGGTTGTGATTAATCACACCAACAGCCGATCTGGTTTTACCGTTTATCCTAAAATATTTT
The DNA here is from genome assembly GCA_965369845.1 of uncultured bacterium. GTDB lineage: Bacteria > Bacteroidota > Bacteroidia > Bacteroidales > 4484-276 > CBDUSJ01. The sequence continues at coordinate 1,412 of CBDUSJ010000337.1, forward strand.
CTGTACGAACCCGAACCCGGAAGCGGCAATGTTTGCAAGGCTTTTTCACCGGCCCATTTTTCAAACATTTGTTCAAGTATTAAATATTCTTTTTTCAATTTTTAAAATTTTTTTTTGTCAAAAATACATTTTTCCGGCTCAATACGTTTTAACAAAAAATTTATTCTATTTGTTAAACTTTAGTTAATTTTTAGAAAATCAATATTATTTTTGTTTAAAAAAATTATTTTTGCAGCAGAAATTAAAAAAATCAAAAAAAGTAATATGAAAAAAATTGTATCTCTGATTACATTTGTAAGCTTGTCAGTACTGTTTTTCAGTTTTATAAGCATTACAACCAACCCTGAAACAGAATTTGAATACTCGGGAGACGACACTATCAAAGTCGGGAATGAAATCGGAAATAATGCGGGTGATTTTGAGGCGGAAGGCGTAGATGGCGAAATCCTGAAACTCTCTGATTTAAGAGGTAAGCTTGTTTTATTTGTGTTGTGGAATTCGAAATGTCATCACTGTAATGTTGAAAATATGCTCCATAAGGAAGCCTGGGAGAAATATCACGACAAGGAATTTGTTAACGGCGATGGTTTCGATGTTTATTGTATTGCTCTTGATAAAGAACGCGCAACTTGGATTGAGGCGCTTGAAAAATACAAATTTCCGTGGCACAGCAATGTTTATGTTTTGGATAGCTGGAAATCGGCTGAAATCAGATTTTTTGGAATTAAAAACCTGCCAGGCATTTTCCTGATAGATGGTAACGGAATTATTCTTGCCAAGAAATTTCCAGGAAAAGAATTGCCGGAAATGCTTGAAAAATACCTGAAAAAATAATTTTTGTAAAAAAGCAACATTTTTTCTGTAATTTGAAAAATGTTATACCTTTGCAGCCCTAAAAAATTATGAGGTGTTTGGGCCTTATTAATAGTAATTAACGATAACAAAATTATTTAATAAAAAGATGGCTAATCATAAATCAGCGATAAAGAGAATTAAAACGAGCAATGCCAAAAGGCTACGTAACCGGTATTATGCAAAGACAATGAGGAATGCATTAAAAAAATTCAGAAACATAACCGATAAAAATGAAGTTGTTGAAAAGTTTCCAAAAATTGTATCTTTGATTGATAAACTTGCGAAAAAATCTATCATTCATAAAAATAAAGCCGGGAACTTAAAATCAAAACTCCACAAGAAAGTTAACGCTTTAGCGTAATATTTATCTGACAAGAAAATTTTAAAGCCTTTTCTGTTTATGCAGAAGAGGTTTTTTTATGCCTTGAATTTTTTATTATCTTCGAAAAAATTTCAATCATGGATAATTATTCAAAAAAAATTTCAATTAAACACTGGGCAGAAAGTGACCGTCCGCGCGAAAAACTTCTTTTAAAAGGTAAGTCCTCGCTGAGCGATGCCGAGTTGATAGCAATATTACTGAGCTCGGGAAACAGGGAAGAATCCGCTGTTGATCTTGCAAAACGGCTTCTTAACGGTGTAAACAACAATCTTGTTGAACTTTCGGGTTTAAGTGTGAAGGATCTGAAAAAACTAAAAGGAATTGGAGAGGCAAAAGCTATAAGTATTATTGCAGCGCTCGAACTAGGGCGCAGAAGAAGGGGCGCCGAGGCTCTTTCACGAAAAAAGATTGCAAGCAGCAGAGATGCATTTGAGTCATTGCAGCCCTATCTTGCCGATATGCATTATGAACAGTTTATTGTTATGTTCCTGAACCGCGCCAATCATGTTTTAAAAATTAGCAGAATAAGCGAGGGTGGTTTTTCGGGTACTGTAGCCGACCCTAAGAAAATCTTCAAGATGGCGCTCGATAACAATGCCACGGCAATAATTATGGCACATAACCACCCTTCGGGAAATATAACGCCAAGTGAAAATGATATCAGCCTGACAAAAAAAATTACCGGAGGCGGGAAACTGCTTGATATAAACGTCCTTGATCATATTATTGTCGGAATAGAAAAATATTACAGTTTTATGGATGAAGGGCAAATGTAAGGCAATAAGCGGAAATATTAGAAATCAAGACTTAATTGGGAGGAATAATTTGATAAAAATTTATGCTTATTTTGTGATTGAGGATTTTTCCC
>CBDUSJ010000338.1:0-3514 GCA_965369845.1 uncultured bacterium
ATCGGGAGTTAAATTGTTAAAACACAACATTGTAACAATATAACAATATAACAATGTAACAATTTAACAATATAACAATATAACAATATAACAATATAACAATGTAACAATTTAACAATGTAACAATATAATAATTTATCAATATAACGATAAAATAAAAAAAAATGGAAATAATAAAAACAGAAATTCAGGATTTGTTGATTATTAAGCCACAGGTATTTGAGGACGACCGTGGTTATTTTTTCGAATCATTTAATCAGGAGAAATTTCTAACACACGGCATTGATGTAAAATTTGTCCAGGATAACGAATCGCGTTCTATGAAAAATGTACTGCGGGGCCTTCATTTTCAAAAACATCCTTATGCACAGGGAAAACTTGTGCGTGTGATGCACGGTTCTGTGTTGGATGTAGCCGTTGACCTGAGAAAAGATTCTTCTACTTATGGAAAATGGGCATCCATTGTTCTTTCTGATAAAAATAAATGGATGTACTGGATTCCACAAGGTTTTGCCCACGGCTTCCTCACTTTGGAAGATAATACCGTGTTTTTTTATAAATGCACCAACGTTTACAACAAAACTTCTGAAGGCAGCATCCGATGGAATGACCCCGATCTCAATATCAATTGGGATGTTGATAATCCGATATTATCGGAAAAAGATATAGTAGCGCCGCTTTTTAAAGATTTTGATAGTCCGTTTTAAGAAGTTTCAAGCCTGCCACGTGAAATGCGACGAAGGAGCATATTTCATCGTGGTTTCGGGTTTTATGTTTACCCGCCGAAACTTTAGAGTGATAAAACCTGTTTTGTTATTTTTAAGTATTTTTGGCATTTCAAATTTCTGAATTATGGGAATTAACGAAACAGAACAACAGATAATTTCAGAATTTAATATTTTCGAAGACTGGCTTGACAAATATAGTTATCTTATCGAAATAGGAAAAGATTTACCATTAATCGAAACGAAATACAAGATTAAATCAAATCTGATAACCGGATGCCAGTCGAATGTTTGGCTCCATGCTGAATACAAAGATGGATGTATTTATTTTACTGCCGATAGTGATACTGTGATAACAAAGGGAATAATTAATCTTCTGATACGAGTTCTGTCGGGGCACACTCCCGATGAAATACTTAATGCTGATCTTGGATTTATTCAGCAGGTTGGCCTGAAAGAACATTTGTCGCCGACACGCTCAAACGGATTAATGTCGATGATCAAACAAATAAAATTGTATGCTTTGGCGTTTAAAACAAAGATGCAAAAATGATTTATTTTTTAGATACTACCATGAATTTAATGGAGAAATGATAAAAGGTATATCCATCCATACGGACTTGCTTCGCTTCGTACGGACTTCTTTCAGTCGTTGGAAAAATGGCAGGAACAACCCACCGTTCCATTATTTCAATAAAAACACTTTACCCATTAAAATAACAGTAGAACCATTTTTTATTTATCTTACGAAACTATTTTTCTTTTTAAAATGACAGAAAACGATAACAACAAATATCTTGAAAATAAAATAATTAAAACTCTCAAAACAATTTCTGACCCTGAAATTCCGGTTAATATTTACGATTTGGGATTTATTTATAAAATTGATATTTCCGAAAATTATGATGTTAATATTCTTATGACCCTGACAACCCCGAACTGTCCGGTTGCTGAAAGCCTTCCATCCGAAGTTAAAACTAAAATTCAATCGATTGACGGAATAAATAATGTTGAGATTGAATTAACATTTGAACCACCCTGGAATCAGGAAATGATCTCTGAAGAAGCCAAACTTGAACTCGGACTTCTTTAAAAAAATAATTTGTAAATTTGTAGGGTTAATAACACAGACAATAAATTCAATTTCAAAAAAAGGAGGACAAATAGCCATGACAACAGAAACTAAATTAAAATATGAAGGAAGAAAAGTAGAACGGCAAGATACAATTATTAAGTTGTACCAAAAAGCTAAGTTCACAATAAAACAAATAGTTGATTATTTAGAGATTGATAAATCCTTTGTTGAAAAGACCTTAAAGGAAAAGGGATTACTTTCAGATAATTTGTAAACATTTAAATCGTAGAATAGAGAAAAACGCACTAACCACAAAAAATGCACATAATACAATGAGTAAGTTTGGCTGTTGGTTATTTTATTTTGGATATTTACTTTTATTTTTAACATCTAAAATATAATATTCACAACGCTACAATTTGTACTGCAATCTAAAATCATAAATCTAAAATCTAAAATCATAAATCTTGTCTTTTATAAACTATGACCGGAAACTTATTATCAACGATTAATTCGCCTAAAGATTTAAAAAAAATTGAGGAAGACCAACTCCCCCGTGTGTGTGGTGAGCTGCGATCTTTTATCATCGATGCTTTGGCAACTAATCCCGGACATCTTGCCGCCAGCCTTGGCGTTATTGAACTTACAGTGGCGCTTCATTATGTTTTTAATACTCCCTATGATAAGTTGGTTTGGGATGTGGGCCACCAGGCTTATGGGCATAAGATCCTGACCGGCCGGAGAAACAAATTTCATCTAAACAGAAAATATAAAGGAATTAGCGGTTTCCCGAAATTGACTGAAAGTGAATTTGATGCTTTTGGCACCGGGCATAGCTCAACATCTATATCGGCGTCTCTTGGAATGGCGATTGCCTCCAAATTGCGAAATGAAACCGAGAGGCAGCATATAGCCGTGATAGGCGATGGCTCAATGACCGGCGGCATGGCCATCGAAGCTCTAAACAATGCAGGTGTTGCCAATGCCAATCTGCTTGTAATTTTAAACGACAATGGAATTGCCATCGATAAAAATGTCGGGGCAATGAAGGAATACCTCGTTGATATCGTAACTTCAAAAACATATAACCGTATAAGAGATAAAATTTGGTTCATGCTCGGCGGTGGAACCAAATATGGTGAAAATACAAGATCAATTGTAAAACAGCTTGGTAACGCCGTGAAAACAAGTTTACTGAAAAAGAGCAACCTGTTTGAGGCCTTCAACTTTCGTTATTTCGGTCCTGTTGACGGCAACGATGTAATTCACCTTGTGAAACTTTTGAGTGACCTGAAAAATATACCAGGACCAAAATTGCTGCACATTATTACAAAAAAAGGTAAGGGCTTGCCAAAAGCTGAAAAGGAACCAACAAAATATCATGCGCCTCCCGGTAACTTTGATAAAAAAACAGGGGAGATAATTAAAAGTAATAAACGGGAAAAGAAATCCCCACCTTTGTATCAGATTGTTTTTGGAAATACAATTGTTGAGTTGGCAGAAAAGAATGAGAAAATTGTTGGCATTACTCCGGCAATGACAACAGGTTGTTCGTTGGATATTATGATGAATAAAATGCCCGACAGGGCTTTTGACGTAGGAATTGCCGAACAACACGCCGTAACTTTTTCCGCAGGGCTTGCAAGCAGGGGTATGATACCGTTTTGCAATATTTATTCAACTTTTTTGCAACGTGCTTACGACCAGGTAATAC
>CBDUSJ010000339.1:0-3508 GCA_965369845.1 uncultured bacterium
GAAAAGTGAAAGGGTGGAAAAGTTGAAGGGTGGAAAAGTGAAAGGGTGGAAAAGTACGCTTTAACTTTGTAACTTTGTAACTCTGGAACTTTTTAACACTTTAACTCTTCAACTCTGTAACTTTTCAACAATTCAACAATTTAACAATTTAACACTTTAACTCTTCAACTCTGTAACTCTGTAACTCTGTAACTTTTCAACTCTTTAACAATTTAACAATTTAACAATTTAACACTTTTTTTATGACTCTTATTCCTAAAAATAGTATTCAGCACGAAAGCGCCGCAAAGCATGTTACCGGTGAAGCAATTTATATCAACGACATAGCTGTCAACGATCAGCTTCTTACGGGGAAAGTGTTTTACAGCCCCGTGCCTTATGCTTTGATAAAATCTTTCGATTTGTTGGAAGCAAAGAAACTCAGTGGAGTGCAAGCAATCCTCAGCGCCAAGGATATACCTGGCGAAAATCAGATGGGGCCGGTTGTAAAAGACGAACCCTGCCTTGCCGAAAATGAAGTATGTTTTGTCGGGCAGGCGATTTTTCTAATAGCTGCCGAAACTGAAGAAATTGCAACAGAAGCCGCTAAAAAAATAAAAATTGAATTTCAGTCACTCAAAGCAATTCTTGATATAGAAACTGCAATAAAAACCAATAACCGTTTATCTCCTCAAAGAAAAATCGAATGTGGCGATGCCGAAAAAGCAATGAAGGAGGCGCAGCATAAAATAAGCGGGGAATTAGAGACAGGCGCGCAGGAACACTGGTACCTTGAAACACAAACCAGCTTGTGTATTCCCGGAGAAGGAAAAGAGATAAACCTTTTTTGCTCAACACAGCACCCTTCCGAAACACAGACTATTGTTGCCAATGTTCTGAACATCCCGAAAAATGAGGTTGTAGTTGAAGTTCGCAGGATGGGAGGAGCTTTTGGCGGAAAAGAGACACAGGCAAACCACGTTGCATCCTGGGCTTCCTTGCTTGCACATGCCACAAACCGGCCTGTAAAGATCAGGCTTTCCCGCGACGACGACCAGATAATGACAGGCAAAAGACACAGATTCCTCTCAAAATATGAAGCAGGTTTTGATGAAAATGGAAAAATCACTGCACTGAAAATTGAACTAAATTCTGACGGAGGTGCAGCAACCGACCTTTCAAACGCAATAATGGAAAGGGCTCTTTTCCACGTTGATAACGCTTATTTTATCCCGAATTTATCGGTTACCGGAAACACATGGAAAACCAATCTTCCTCCTAATACCGCATTTCGTGGCTTCGGCGGCCCACAGGGAATTGCAGTTATCGAAACCGTGATCGACCGTGTTGCACGTTTCCTTAAAAAAGATGCCGCCGACATCAGGTTCAAAAATTTTTATAAAACCGGATTTGATAATATTACACATTATGGCGAACTTATCGAAAACAACAGGATTCTGAAGATTTGGGAGCAGTTGATTGAGACCTCAGATTATTTTAACAGGAGAATAGAAATTGATAAGTTTAACCGGCAGAATGAATTTATAAAAAAAGGCATTGCAATAACTCCGGTAAAATTCGGAATTTCTTTTACCACTTCATTTTTGAACCAGGCCGGAGCGCTTGTAAATATTTACAAAGACGGCACTGTGCTTGTAAATCATGGCGGCGCCGAGATGGGTCAGGGGCTACACACAAAAATACTTGGGATAGCTGCAAGAGAACTCGGTATCGGCCCTGAATATGTAAAAGTTAATGCAACCAACACATCGAAAGTTCCAAACACCTCAGCTACTGCGGCATCCTCGGGCAGCGACCTGAACGGCATGGCAGTGAAAAATGCCACCGATAAGTTAAAAAAACGTTTGAGTAAAATTGCCTTAAAAATATTTAATAAAAATAATTCGTCTTCTCCGAGCCTTGCCGGGAATATTGTTTTTACAAATGATAATATTTTCGATTCGGTTAACCAGGAACGCAGAACAAGTTTTAAAGAAATTATTTCACAAGCTTATCTCAACAGGGTTAGTTTGAGCGCTACCGGATTTTACAAAACCCCTGATATTTATTTTGACAAAAATTCCGGTAAAGGCAGGCCGTTTTCATATTTTGCGTTTGGGATGGCAGTTTCTGAGGTGGTCCTCGATACTCTTACCGGTCATCATGAGATTTTACGGACTGATATTTTACATGATGTCGGAGACCCGCTGAACGAAAAAATTGACATCGGCCAGATTGAAGGCGGATTTATCCAGGGGGTTGGCTGGTGCACCACCGAAGAAATTAAATGGGATAAAAACGGACGCCTGTTAAGTCATTCGCCCGACACATACAAAATACCAACAATTCAGGATATTCCCAAAGATTTCAGGGTAGAACTTTTGAAAGGAGTACCGAATCCAAACACAATCCGTAAAAGCAAGGCTGTGGGCGAACCCCCGTTCATGCTTTGTTTCTCTGTTTGGCTCGCAATAAAAGATGCTATTTCCGCAATAGGAAAACACAGTGTTGAACCGGAATTCCGCATACCGGCAACAAATGAAATGATTTTGCTGTCGATTGAAAAATTAAATGCAATTGTTGGAAATAAGATTGTACCCGAATAAATCCTGATTTTTGATAAAAGGAAGAAACCTACGTTTATCCGAAATATTTAATAGGATAATATGATGTTTGTTCCGATTATAAACACGTTGAACGAAAAAAAAGATGATTCGTTAAAAGGACGTATGAGCAGGGAAATGCAATACCGTAATTAAACCCAAAAAAACATAACCCCCGGCAAAGAATGCCCATAGACCTGCGTCATCGTACAGCAAAGTTTTATTACTACCTTCACTGTTTTTTGTCTGATATTTTCACATTTTTTCTTTTCGTTTCAGTTTCTATTATTACTTTTGCTGGCACAATTAATAAAACACTATAACGTTGTGCGTCATGCTATATAATATTTATGAAATTTTAATTTTTTTAGTTTAAAAATATATTAGTAATTTTGAACTCTTATTTGTGAAATGTAATGAAAATCAGACGACTTCAATATAATATCGACTATACTCATATAATTACTTTTAGAGAAGAGTATAAACAAGCAGTATTACCATATTTTGGGTTTGATAATTTAAGGTATGGAATTGACAATGAAAATACAATTAATGAAAGCATCCGGTTGATTTTTTCCACAGAAACAATTGCTTTATTTATTCGGAAAGAAGGAATAACATTTTTATTTGAGGGAGATATTATCGATTTAAAAAATCAAACTGGTGTAATTAAGTTTTTTTGGGACATTTATGAAAAGATAAAAACTTTTAAAGGATATAAAAAAACCAATAGACATAGTTTATTTGCTCATGCAGTTGATATAAAAGGAAAAGATGAAATTAATGATGTTTTAAGTAATAACCCATATTTTAAATTAAACCCTTTTGGAAAGCTTGATGAATTTGCAAGCATATATGATTTCAAGAAAAATGAAAGGACATATAAATTTACATTTGGTAATTATTCCGAAAAAGATATTAAAAAT
>CBDUSJ010000340.1:0-3501 GCA_965369845.1 uncultured bacterium
GTAGAAATAAATTTAATAATTCGCGCATTCGCGGCTTTTTATACCAGACTCATAAATTTATTATCAATCTGTTAAAGTTCTTTTAAAGGAAAATAATAATGACACTTTTTCCAATATCGAATACAGAATAATGAAATAATGCCCTAATAATTGTCATTAACGAATTGCCTTATTTCTACATTAATTATTTAGTGTTGGATATTCATTATTATTGGTGTTATTGATATTTCCTATAAAGTCAGGAAATCTAAGTCTTATTTAATCTGTCTTCCATCTTTTGTCTTCGTCTTTGTACTTTTATTTTATTTTTTTATACCTGATTCGTAATTTTTTATAATATTTGCATAATTATTTTTTATAAAAAATAAATACAAAAAAGATGAAAAAACGACTTTTGCTTATCAGTAATTCGACAAATTATGGCGAGCCATATTTAGGGTGGCCACGCGAGTATATCAAATCTTTTATGCAGCCAACAGGCGTAAAACGAATTCTTTTTGTGCCTTATGCTGGTGTTGGCCTGTCGGATGAATCGCTCGAAAAATCTTATGATGTGTACGAAGAAAAAGTTCAGAGTGTTTTTAATGAATTAGGTCTTGAGATATATTCTATTCATCATGAAGAAAATCCTGTTAAAGCTGTGGAAAATGCAGAAGCTATTGCAATGGGAGGCGGCAACACCTTTCACCTTGTTTACATGATGCATAAGCTTGGACTAATGGAGGTTATTCGCCGGAAGGTTTTGGATGGTATGCATTTTATGGGATGGAGCGCCGGCTCAAACGTTACATGCCCTTCGTTGAAAACAACCAACGATATGCCGATTATTGAACCTGAGAGTTTTGATTGTCTTAATATTATTCCTTTCCAAATCAATCCGCATTATCTCGATGCCAGTCTTGCCGGTCATGGCGGCGAAACACGGCAACAGCGAATTGAAGAATTTCTTGTTGTCAATCGTGAAATGTGCGTTGCAGGTTTAAGAGAAACATCGTTGTTATGGGTCGAGGATGGTAAAATGTATTTGAAAGGTAAAAAACCATTACGGCTGTTTAGATTCGGAAAAGAACCGGAAGAATACGAACAAGGCTCTGACCTGAGTTTTCTTATGTAAAATTGCGATTTTTTTTTTAAAACGGTTTCTCGGTGCATTGCATGAAGGACGATTGAATTATTTAACTATTTGGGGGGTTCTTTAATATTGTGTATAAAGAAGACCTGACAGGTTTGTTAAACCTGTCAGGTCTAATTATGAAGATATCTGAAAAAAAATTCGTTTGGTGTTTTTGGATTATTTAGTAATTTTGTAATTACAATTTAATTATAGCAACTAATGGAAACAGTGAATATTGATACGAGAAAGTTAAAACTTATAAGTATTATTTCCGATTTAAGTAATGCAAGCATAATAAGTGATATTGAGAAATTACTTAAAGGAAAATTTAATATTGATACTGAAGCTGTAGCTTATACGATTGATGGGAAGCCATTAACACAAGAAGCATATAACAAGCATATTGAAAGAGTAATAAACGATGTAGAGAAAGGTAATTTTCATAATTATGAAAATGTTTTAAAGGAAATGTCTGATGGGTAAATTACAAATTATTCTGTCAGATTATGCAAAGCAGAGACTTGCTGATATTTACGAATATATCAAAAAAGATAGTCCTCAAAATGCAAAAAAAGCAAGAAAGAATATTTTGGAATTAATAGGGACTTTTAATGATTTTCCTAAAAAATATTCACGTGATTTATTTATTGACACTGCAAAAGGGAATTATAGGTTTGCCTTAATATACAGCTACAAAATAGTTTATAAAATAACTGATGAAAACATTATTGTTGTAGATATTTTCCATACTTCCCAAAATCCCGGAAAAATTAATTTCGATTATCCAAATTGAATAGGTAACCGAATTGGCAACCTTTGAAATATTTCGACATAACCTGACAGGTTTTTTTTAAAACACGTCCAACCTTTCCAAGTGGTCAAACGGGTTTTCAAAAAAGTTGAAGGGTTGAAAAGTTTAAGAGTTACCCGTCCAACCGATCCAAGCGGTCAAACGGGTTTTTGCATCTCACCAAAAATTACTGCCACATTTTTTACAAATATTTGGCGGTGTTGCCGCAGTTTTATCGGGAAAATAAAGGTATCACTTTTTCAAAAGGCAATACTTTTCGGTTGATTAACTCTCTAAAAGTTTTAAACTTTTGGAGAGTTTTCACCCGTCCAACCACTCCAAGCGGTCAAACGGGTTTTATGGTAAAGAAACATTGGAATTATTTTTCCATTTCAGAAAAATAATAATAAATTTGTATTTTAAAAAAACATAAAATAAATGGTTCTAATAACAAATAACACGGAGGTAACATGAAAAAATTTCTTTCTCTTTTCGGTGTTTTATTAATTGGAATTGCTGGTTTTACTCAAATTAGGCAGTTAATTCAGATAAAATTTTATTGATTAAGACCTGATTAAAATGATAGATAATACAAAAATATCGGAAATCGTAAATAAGGTCGTTACTTTCTATCAGCCGGAAAAGGTATTATTGTTCGGGTCTTATGCCGTAGGCAAGGCAACCGAAGATAGCGATTTGGATTTAATCATCGTAAAAGACACCGATAAACCAAAACATAAGAGAGGGCGTGAGGTTAGGAAATTTCTTTATGGCTCAATGATTCCAATCGATTTAAAAATTTATACACCGCAAGAATTTGAAGATGAAAAATATTCTGAATATTCATTTTTAAATTTAGTGATTAATAATTGTATAACTCTGTATGAACGAAAAAAATGAAATAATAAGAAAATGGATTGAAAAAGGAGATCATGATTTAGGTACTGCAATAATTACTTATAATCATATTCCTAAATATTCAGATACCATAGCCTTTCATTGTCAGCAAGCGGTCGAGAAATATCTGAAATCCTATTTGATTCATTTGGGATTAAAAGTTCCAAAAACACATGATTTGGTTTACATATCAGAAATTATTAATCAAAAAGATAAAATACAAAAAGATTGGTTTGATAAAATTTCTGTTTTGGCAGATTATGCAATTGAAATTAGATATCCTGACCAAACCATTGAATTAACAGATGAAGAAATTTCAGAAGCCATTGGTATTGCAAAAGAGTTCTGAAAAATAATTACCAAAAAATTAAATATCGATTTTGATATTGATGGTATGGATGATTAAAACAAATACTATAAGTAGAAAATATATCATCACCTACTCGGCATCTGCTCTTTCGGATTTGTAATCCGAAAGTTGATAAGCGGGAATTTATTATCCCTTTTCTTAAAATAAGTAGTGATTATTAATCATGGTAAACGTGAGCTATGCTACTGTGGACCGGAATAGCCTCAGTAAGTCCGGCGTCTCGGTGCGTTGCATGAAGGAAGATTGATTTATACCCGTCCAACCTCTCAAAGCAATCAAACGGGTTTTCAAAAAAGTTGAAGGGTTGAAGGGTTGAAAAGTCGAAAAGTT
>CBDUSJ010000341.1:0-3478 GCA_965369845.1 uncultured bacterium
ACACGGATTAAGCGGATAATCACTGATAAAAATTAGTGTAAATCAGTCAAATCAGCGTTATCCGTGTTCTATTCTTTAAATGGTTATTTATCAGAAATGTAAATTGTAATATGAAAAATGCCGTATTAAGAATGAAATTTCTTGCTCTTTGTAAATATTTTAAAATAAAGTGTTAATCAGTGTAATTTGTTGCAGTACTCAAAACTGAAGATTTACAGCTTCAACCGATTTAACCTCTGGCACAGCTTTTTTCATTGCCGTTTCCACTCCGCTTTTAAGGGTCATTGTGCTGTATGGACATGTTCCGCAAGCACCGAGGAGTTTTACGTTTACAATATTATCTTTGGTGAGTTCTATGAATTCGATATCTCCGCCATCCTGCTGAAGGTATGGACGAATTTGCTCGATAACATTTTTAACTTTTTTTGTTAATCCCTTTTTGTCATTCATATTCAAGATGTAATTAAGTGTTTAAGATATTTTAGTTTGTTGAATTTCTTTATGTATTAGAATCAGTTTCAACTTTCTTGGTGGGTTCGGAAGTAGCATTTCTGTTTTCAACTTGCATAATAATATTTGAAGCCAGTTTTTTGAATGCATCGGCAACCAGTCCTTTTTCATCAAGCGCTATTGGTTTTCCTGCGTCGCCTGATTCGCATATTCCCTGTACAAGAGGAATTTCGCCAAGAAGTTTAACACCGGCATCATGAGCAAGTTTTTTACCGCCTTCTTTGCCAAAAATATAATATTTGTTATCAGGCAATTCGGCGGGTGTAAAATATGACATGTTTTCAATCAGGCCGAGAATGGGGACATTGATTTTTTCCTGTCTGAACATACTAAAAGCCTTACGTGCATCTGCGAGGGCTACCTCCTGAGGTGTGGTGACGATAGCCACACCTGTAACAGCAACTTTTTGAACCAGGGTCAGGTGGATGTCGCCGGTGCCGGGAGGAAGATCGACAACAAGGTAATCCAGCGCACCCCAGATTGTATCGCGCATAAGTTGTTCAAGTGCATTTGACGCCATTGGCCCCCTCCACAATAATGCCTGTGATGGATCGACGAAAAAACCAATGGATAAAACTTTGATACCGTATTTTTCTATCGGTACTATTTTATCTTTACCGTTAACAGAACTTGACATTGGCTTTGCTGTTTTCAAATCAAACATTAACGGCACGGATGGCCCATAGATGTCAGCATCAAGCAATCCGACTTTTGCGCCGGTTTGTGCAAGGGCAATTGCCAAATTGACTGCCACAGTGGATTTACCGACGCCGCCCTTGCCTGATGCAATGGCAATAATGTTTTTAACTTCTCCGAGAATATCTCCTGTTTTAGTTTTCACGCTAATGTTTCCCTTTATTTCTGCATCTTTGTCAACCTTGGTCAGAATTGCGTTGACACATGCCTTTTTAATTATTGACACGTATTTGTCGTTTGGCTCCGGGAAAACCAGGGAGAAACTGATTTTTTTACCTTCTATCTTGATATCTTCAACCATTTGAAGTGCAATGATGTTATCCTTTTTTGGGAAATAAATAACATCCTTCAGTACATCTGCAATTTGTTGTTTTTTGTAAGCCATTGAAAATTAATTTGTATTAATTGTTTATAATGTATCGACCGGCAAAAGTAATAATTTTAGACTTCTTAAATAATGCTTGCAAATGTTTTATAATTACCTGATTTTCTTAAATATAAATAAAATATATCAGTGAAAATCTGAGAAATCTGTAGCTTGATGAAAATACAAAAGATACTGCCACAGGTTACACTGATTAACACAGATTTATTTTTAAGTAAAATCTGTTAAATCCGTGTTCTATTCATTAAAAATGTTCAAATATTATGTAGTGTTTATTCTTATTTTTAAGAAGTCTAAATTTATATCTTATGGTTTTAAAAATTAAATTCTTTTATAGGATCCCAGAAACATTTTTCAAAATCTACTATCTTATCGTCAATAATTCGGATTCCTTCACTTTCAAGTAATTGTTGCATTATGTCCTGACCGCCGAAATGATGCTTTCCTGTAAGAACTCCGTTTCTGTTAACAACCCGGTGTGCTGGAATATTTTCCGAAGAATTTATAGATGAATTCATTGCCCAGCCCACCATTCTTGCTGATCCTCTTGTTCCGAGATAAACGGCAATTGCCCCATAACTTGTTACCCTGCCATAAGGAATTTGTTTTACAACTTTATATACTTTTTGAAAAAAACTTACTTCATCCATTTTTTTTAAAGAATCTAAAAATAATTCATGAGTCCAGTCTAAAAAGGTTCAGAATGATATTTTTCATATCGTATATTACAGATAATCAGTAGAAATAAATTTAATAATTCGCGCATTCGCGGCTTTTTATACCAGACTCATTCATGTAGTATAAAAATAAAAAAAGTCCCGGATTTGGGAAGCCGGGACTTTTAATAATTTTAAAACTGAAATATTATTCAACGATCAGTTTTTGAGTAAGCATTCCTTCAGGAGTTTCCATCTGTAGGAAGTAAATTCCCGAAGGTAAGTCAGAAGTGTTTATCATCAGTTCATTGCCGAATACCATTTCGTTATAAACAACCTGACCGGTGTAGTTAATCATTTTAACTGATTTCAGTTCAACATCCGACCTGATGTTAACGAAGTTGGTTGCCGGATTAGGATAAACTTTAATGTCAGCATTCATTTCTACTTCATTAATACCAACCAAGGATGAGATAGTGATATCATCAACCATAAACACGAAAGCATCATAAGAAACACACTGAATCCCAACATAAATCAATTGCCCGTCGTAAACTGACAGGTCGAATGTTTTTTCTTCCCATGCAACAGGCGCTTCAAGTGGGCTGGCACCTGAGATGATATCGAAATCCTCCGGATTCATGCCGGTAGTAGAAACACCGATATTGTATTTTTCCAAACCATACAAATCGGTATAAGATTTAACCCAAAGGTTATAAAGCGAATTTTCACCAAGCTGAACCTGGGGAGAAATAAGCCAGTCATCGTTACCCGGAGGTGGTACTGATGCCATACAAGCGCCGAACCTTACCCCTGCATGAGGTTGAATTTCCGGATCATCGATCATTGGAGGTTCTGTTGTTGCAGGATTAAAAGCGATATATGCCATTGGCTCGTATGCATGGGGGAATGATATACCGCTGAAGCCGTAAGTGGCGCCTCCGTCAACGTCGAGAGCAGTCCATGGGTCGAAAGTAAGCGACCAGTCTTCTACTTCTTCAAAGTTAAGTTCTGCAATTGTTACCGGAGGAGTACCTCCAACTATTAATGTAACTGGCACAACAACTGACGGGGTAACCGGGTCGTTGCTGGTAATGGTGATGTGTGCCACATAAGTTCCGGTTTCGAGATTAGTAGCATTAAAAGCTACCTCGATATCTTCTGATTCGCCGGCAACTACAGTTCCTGAAGCGGGGTCAACCGAGAGCCATGCAGATATCGGTTCGCCAAC
>CBDUSJ010000342.1:0-3478 GCA_965369845.1 uncultured bacterium
AAAGTAGAAAAGTTGAATGGTTGAAAGGTTGAAAAAGTTAAATAGGTTGAAAAGTTGAAGGGTTGAAAAGTTGAAGGATAGAAAAGTTGAAGGGTTGAAAGGTTGAAAAGTTGAAGAGTTGAAAGGTTGAAAAGTTAAAGGGTTGAAAGGTTGAAAAGTTGAAGAGTAGAAGGGTGGAAAAGTGATGGAGTAGAAAAGTACTTTTTAACTCTTAAACTCTTAAACTCTATAACCCTGTAACTCTTTAACTCTTAAACTCTGTAACCCTGTAACTCTGTAACTCTGTAACTCTGTAACTCTGTAACTCTGTAACTCTTAAACTCTGTAACTCTTAAACTCTGTAACCCTGTAACTCTTAAACTCTGTAACCCTTTAACTATTTACCCCCTCTTCACTTCATCTACATCTTTAACAATTTGAACTAAAAAACCGGCAAGGATCATAGAAAAGCCGCCAAGCATAATCGAATAAATAGCTTCGCCATTGAACAGAGTCTTTGTAAAAAAGCCAAGAATGCTTGCAGCAAGAATCTGTGGAATGACGATAAAGAAATTAAATATCCCCATGTAAACACCCATTTTTTTCATTGGCAGAGCGCCTGTAAGTATCGCATAGGGCATCGAAAGAATGCTGGCCCAGGCAAGCCCGACACCAACCATCGAAATAAGAAGAAAATTCGGGTCTTTTACAAAATAAATGGAAATAAGTCCAAGCCCTCCGGCAAAAAGTGAGATCATGTGGGTAGTTTTGCGGTTGGTGGCTTTTGCAAGCACCGGAAGCAAAAACGCCACTACTGCGGCAGCTCCGTTATAAACAGCAAAACATATTCCTACCCAGTCAGCGCCCTGATTAAAAAGTGCGGACGTTGGATCATCGGTACCGTAGATATGTTTTGTAACAGCCGAGGTTGTATAAATCCACATCGAAAAAAGGGCAAACCACGAAAAAAACTGAACAAAAGACAGTTGAACCATTGTCCGTGGCATTTTGGAAAAGTCGTCCATAATTTCCACAAGTCCGTTATTGATGTTACCTTTTATCTGCATCTGCCCGGCAATAAATTCGATAATCCCAAAAACCGTTAGTCCGAACGATAAAATATAAAGTTCTTTTGTCCATTCAAAATAAACTATAAAAGCTGATATAACAACACCGGCAAAAATGGCAATTATCCCCCACTTATTTTTTATCTTACCTGATTTCCTGACCTTAGTCCAGTCGGTAATTGTCTCTTCTTTTTCCTGCGTAGGAAGATTCTTTTGTCGTTCTTCCTCAAAGCTTTTCAGTTCTTCAGGAGAATATTCCTTTGATCTGATAACCGTCCACAGCACGGCTACAAAAAACAAAACAGCGCCGATATAAAACGACCATTGAACCGATAAAGGGATTTCACCTTCCGGAGCAGTGTTTGAAATTCCAAACCAGTTTGTCATCACATAAGGAAGCGCAGAGGCAACAACAGCGCCAATGCCGATAAAAAAGCTCTGCATTGCAAAACCCTTTGTGCGCTGTTCCGAAGGCAACATATCGCCAACAAAAGCGCGGAACGGCTCCATCGAGATATTTATCGAAGCATCCATTATCCACAACATTCCGGCGGCTACCCACAGCACCGGCGAATTAGGCATGATCACCAACGCGATCGAAGCCAGTATTGCTCCTATCAGAAAATACGGCCTTCTCCTTCCAAGCCTACCCCAGGTTTTATCGCTCATGTACCCTATAATCGGCTGTACGATGAGTCCTGTTACGGGAGCAGCTATCCACAGAATAGGAATATCTTCTACATCAGCCCCCAAGGTTTCGAAGATGCGACTTACATTAGCATTTTGTAAAGCAAATCCGAACTGTATTCCGAGAAAACCGAAACTCATATTCCAGATCTGCCAGAAAGATAATCTGGGTTTTTTGACCATTTTTTTTTGTTTTAATTATTTCATTATAAAAATAGAAGCAGCAAATATACAGTAAAACTAATATTATAAAATTAGTGTGGTAAAAATCTGTCTCAAATTTCTATTAATATTTATTCTATTTTTGCATTAATCAAAATTTTTGTAACAAACTGACAATAAAATGCTTTTTAAATTTACATTAAAAAATATACTCATAGCTGTATATTTTTTTATCACAATTATCATTACTGTTATTTTAATGATCCCGGCGTTTATATTATTAATTACAGGTGGACGCAGTTTATCATACAGGTATATCAATCGTCTTGGTAAATATTATTCAAGGAATTTATTATTTGTTTCAGGAGCAAAAATCGAAACAGAAGGCCTCGAAAATATTCCTGAAAAAAACAATATATGTTTTGTAAGCAATCACCAAGGTTTAGCCGACATATTTCTTATTGTAGGTTATATTCCTAAAACAGTAGGATTTATTGCAAAAAAAGAGCTTTCGAAAATTCCTTTATTGAATATCTGGATAAAAGCGATGGGATGTATTTACATCGACAGAAAAAACAGGCGAAATTCACTAAAGACTATTGAAAAAGGAATAAAGCACATACGAAACGGGCATCCGATTGTTGTTTTTCCCGAAGGTACACGAAGCCGCAGTAACAAGATGAATAAATTCAAATCGGGTAGCCTGAAACTTATTACCGGAGCAAATGCCCTTGTTATCCCTATATCGATAAACGGCACTTACAATGTAATTGAAAATAATGGAAAAATAAGCTCAAGCAAGATCAGGTTGATAATCCATAAACCAATTGATATTGGATTGCTCACGGATGAAAAAAAACAAAACCTGAACGAGATGTTATGGAAAATCATAAATTCGGGTATAAACTAAGATTTATGATTTGAGATTTGAGATTTAAGATTTGAGATTTAAGAATTTAGAATTTGTCATTTATAATTTATAATTTGTCATTTATATTGTCAGGAAGTCAAACTACTCAACCCTTGTCCAGTAGGTTGTCCGGCCCAGTAACGAAAATCCGATATACCCTCTTACTTTTAATTCATTTTTGTTATCATCATTAAATTTCATATAACAACTATATGTTTTTCCGTTTTTAGGGTCGTAAATATCGCCGTCTTCCCATTCATCATCATCAAAAACAAAACCGGTAAGTATTTCTAATCCAAGCACAGGACGGCTGCGGAGTTCTTCATCCGAATTTTCCTTATCTTTTTTCGGTTTACCGGTATCTTCATCTATCGGATCTCTCAGCCAAATAATTTTACCATAAAATTTACCATCTGTTTTTTCAATTTTAATATTTGCATCTTTATCCTCGTTTAGCCAAACTCCAAGGATATCGTTTGCTTTTACCTGCGCAAATACCTGTGTCGGTAATAAACACGACAACAAGCAAAAAAGAAAGATTTGAATTTTCATTTTTTTCATTTTAATATTTGTTATTTATTATTAATACTTTTTGTTATTATTGTTCATTCTAAATAATGATAAGTTTATAAAAGAATAGAACACGGATAACGCGGATTAAACAGATATTCAC
>CBDUSJ010000343.1:0-3461 GCA_965369845.1 uncultured bacterium
TGATTTATATTTGTCAAATAAATAAAAATTTACAATGAAAATTTCAAGAGAATTTAAAATAGGAATTTTATTTATTGCTGCAATTGCAGTATTAGTCTGGGGCTTTAATTTTCTGAAAGGAACCGACCTTTTTTCTAAGCGATGCCTTTTATATGCCGTTTATCCAAATGTTGATGGCTTGCAAAAGGCAAATAAAGTTTTGGTGAACGGCCTTCAAATCGGGCAGGTTCATAATATGTATTTTGCCAAAGGTTCGTCAAAGATAATAGTTGAGGTTTATGTTGACGAAAAGATACAAATACCCAAAAACTCGATAGCAAAAATTTACGGCACTGATTTGCTTGGTTCAAAGGCTGTGGAAATAATTCTTGGTGATTCTTTTGAGTTTGCTCAAAGCGGCGATACATTATTAGCAATAATTGAGAGCAGTTTGAAAGACCAGGTTAACGAACAGGTTCAGCCACTTAAACGTAAGGCTATTGCCCTGATGAAATCAGTTGATTCGGTAATGACTGTCATCCAGTCGGTTTTTAATAAAGACACGAGAGACAATCTTGCAAGCACTATTGAAAATATCAGTAACACTTTACGAAATCTTGAAAGCGCCTCCTCGAACATCGATACTATTGTTGCAACAGAAAAAAGTCGAATCAGCGCTGTACTTAGTCACCTTGAATCCATTACCGCTAATCTTGAGAGTAACAATGAAAATATTAATATTATTCTTTCAAATTTTGCAAACATCAGCGATTCGTTGGCAAAGGCTGATATTCCGAAAACTATCAGGAATGCCAACAACGCTATTACAAATTTAAAAACAATATCAGACGGGATTATTCGTGGAGAAGGCACAATTGGTAAGCTATTTACAAACGATAGCTTGTATTTCCAACTGGAAAAATCAGCTTCCAACCTGAACAAGCTACTTGAAGATATCCGGGTAAATCCAAAACGTTATGTGAAATTTTCACTTTTTTAAAAAATAATAATTTTATGGATAAGATAAAATTAGAAATATTAGGCATGTCGTACAGCCAGTCGCAGAGTGGAGCTTATGCGTTAATACTGGGTGAAACCGGCGGGGAAAGAAGACTCCCGATAATTATTGGCGGATTTGAAGCGCAGGCTATAGCAATTGAATTAGAAAAAATGAAACCTGCCCGGCCACTAACACACGACTTATTAAAAAGGGTGGCCGATGCTTATCACATTACTGTGAATGAGGTAATAATAAATAAGTTTTTTGAAGGTATTTTTTATGCCCAGCTTGTTTGTGATAACGGCGACCATGTGAAAATAATCGATTCCAGAACCTCTGATGCTGTTGCCCTTGCCATAAGATTTCATTGCCCGATTTATACTTATGAGAAAATTATGTCGGCTGCCGGAATAATTATATCTGAGGAAAAAGAAACCGGGAAAGAAAAACAAACGAAGGAAGCCGAATGGTTACGGTCTGAAGAAACAAGAAAAGATCCTTATGCCAGACATACTCTCCATGAACTGGAAGAGTTGATACAGAAAGCTATTGAAAATGAAGAATACGAAAAAGCCTCACAAATAAGAGATGAAATTAAAACACGAAAGAAAAAATTATAATTAAAAAACTTATATGAAAAAAGCATTTAGCCTTACCGTTCTTAGTGTTTTTTTGTCATTTTTTACATTATCAGCCCAGGATCAAAATAAAACTGAAAAACTTTTACCAAAAAAATGGAGGGCTGTATCGTTTCATGACTCAACTAATGCTAAAACCCTGCCTGTAAAAGAAAGTATCGGTTTGAATATTTCGACAGAGGTTAACAAATTTGAACATACCCTCAAAGATGAAAAGATTTTACTTACTGGAAACTGGCAACTTGAAAACAAAAATCTTATTTTAACCTACGATCTGAAACATACTGAAAAGACAGTTGATTCAACGGTATATCGGGTTACTGATAAAATACCTGTTGTTATTTTTTATAATGATGGTAAAGAGATAACCAGAATACAGGGGGACTGGATAAAATCGCCGAAAGAAAAAAAAATATACAGAATAGAAAAAATAAATAAAGACACGCTCATACTCTCCGATAACGGAACAACATTTTTGTATGTTAACGACCAACCGGAAATAAAATCATTTATTCAAAGAAGCACCGGCGGGTTTAAATTAATAACAATTCTCAGGGGGCTTCTAGGAATTAGTGTACTCATTCTTCTTAGCTGGCTTTTTAGTTCAAATCGTAGGGCTGTTTCCTGGAAAGTTGTTGTTACCGGTTTGATAATTCAAATTTGTCTCGCACTTGGTATTCTCTTTATCCCGGTTATTGAGAGTTTTTTCGAGTTTGTAGGAAAAATATTCGTGGTAATTCTCGATTTTACCAGGATTGGGAGTACCTTTCTTTTTAACGATCTGATGGATATTGATTCGATAGGTTTTGTTTTTGCACTTCAGATACTCCCGACAATTATCTTCTTTTCGGCGCTTACAAGTGTGTTGTTTTATTTTGGAATTATTCAAAAAGTTGTTTGGGTGTTGGCTTGGCTAATGACAAAAGCCCTGAAAATTTCCGGTGCTGAGAGTTTGTCGGTTGCAGGAAATATTTTCCTGGGGCAGACTGAGTCGCCACTAATGATAAAGGAATATTTACCAAAAATGAACAACTCGGAGATGTTGCTTGTGATGATAGGAGGAATGGCAACTGTGGCGGGCGGTGTGCTTGCAGCTTACATCGGGTTTTTAGGTGGAAATGATCCGGTTCAAAGATTGATTTTTGCAAAACACCTCCTCACCGCCTCTGTGATGGCAGCTCCGGGCGCCATTGTTATTTCTAAAATACTGATGCCTCAAACCGATAAAATCGATACGAAAGTTGAAATAAAACAGGAAAAGATCGGGAAAAACTTCCTGGATGCAATGTCGAACGGTACTACCCAAGGATTAAAACTGGCAGCTAACGTTGGGGCAATGTTGCTTGTATTCTTTGCTTTTATTGCCATGTTTAATTTTATTTTGCTAAAAGTTGGCGTTTGGACAAACCTAAACACTCTTATTTGTGATGTAACAAACGGCCAGTATTCCGAACTTTCGCTACAGTTTATTCTTGGTTATACTTTCGCACCGCTGATGTGGGCTATTGGCGTTGCAACACCGGATATAACGCTTGTCGGCCAGCTTTTAGGAGAAAAAATAATTGCGAGTGAATTTGTCGGATATACAAGTCTTGCCCACCTGAATGAAACAGGCGCATTTGCCGATAATAAATCAATAATTATGGCTACCTATATTTTATGCGGATTTGCCAATTTTGCATCTATCGGCATCCAGATAGGAGGAATCGGAGGGCTGGCGCCAAATAAAAGATGGTTCCTTTCAAAATACGGAATTAAAGCTCTTATTGGCGGTACGATAGCATCTTTACTTTCAGCAACTATTATTGGAACAATTCTCGGGTAATTTCGGGTTTCAAGTTTCC
>CBDUSJ010000344.1:0-3456 GCA_965369845.1 uncultured bacterium
ATTAAAAAATTTAATATACTTTTAGAAAAAATGTGATTAATTTTGTTATATTATGAGCTGTATATAAGAATAAATAGCAATTTTCATTTCTCGGTTTACCCTGCTAAATAGCGTAGCTTTTTTCACAGGGTTTACACTTTTTTTTATAAGGAAACCTTATTTTTCTATATTTGTAAATCTTTTTAAAATTTATAAAAAATGGAGGAAAAAGTTTGTCCGGTTTGGGTGGGTTATTTACTTGCCAGCCCGATAAGGAAATTATTTCAGAACCCGGATAAAATATTAAGTCCCTATATTGAAGAAGGAAATACAGCAATCGATATTGGTTGTGCCATGGGTTTTTTCAGTCTTCCTCTTGCCAAAATGGTTGGCCCGCACGGGAATGTGATCTGTGTGGATATTCAGGAAAAAATGCTCAGCAAGCTCAGGAAAAGAGCAAAAAAAGCAGGCTTGTCCAAAAGAATTGAAACACGGGTTTGTGATAATAAAACTTTAGGGATAAGCGACCTGAAAGAATCGGTTGATTTTGTTCTTGCCTTTTCTGTTGTACACGAAGTTAGCAATATTCAGGATTTTTTTTCGGAGATAAATTATTCCTTAAAACAAAATGGGAAATTACTAATATCCGAACCAAGCGGTCATGTTACTAAAGAAGGTTTTGAAAAATCGATGGAAATTGCTCTACAGAAAGGATTTGAAATTGTTGAAAAATCAAAAATTTCAAAAAGTTACTCAGTTCTTCTCAAGAAATTGAATTTATAATTTTCTGAAAAATCGCTTAATTATGAAAAGAAGAGATTTTATAAAAAAAGGAGTCGGAGCCGGGCTTTTTACAAGCGCAGCATTATCAGTGGGCAATATAAAAAGTATATTGGCGCAGGAGCCCGATTCAGAAATTTATGATCTTGTGGCTGTGAAAGGGGGTGAGCCGGAACAAATGTTCGACCTTGCCATAGATGCAATGGGTGGAATGAAAAATTATGTCAGGAAAAACCAGAAAGTTGTGGTTAAACCAAATATTGCCTGGGACGTTGATCCCGAAAGAGCCGCCGATACAAACCCTGGGCTTGTTAAAAGAATAATCGAACACTGTTTTGATGCCGGAGCCAAAGAAGTTTATGTGTTTGATAATACCTGCGATAACTGGAAAAAATCTTATTCAATCAGCGGTATAGAAAAAGCTGCAAAAGATGCCGGCGCAAAAGTCGTACCGGCGCACAGCGAAAATTATTATCACGAGGTTCAGATACCAAAAGGACAAAAACTAAAAACAGCAAAGGTTCATGAGTTAATCCTCGAATCGGACGTTTTTATTAATGTGCCTGTTCTGAAAAGCCATAGTTCGTCAAGGTTGACCATAGCAATGAAAAATCTTATGGGAATAGTTTGGGACCGTAGTTACTATCATAAGAACGATCTCCACCAGTGTATTGCCGACTTTGCAACATTCTACCGCAAACCCGACCTGAACGTTGTCGATGCCTACCGTGTGATGATGAAAAACGGCCCGCGAGGAGTTTCAAAAGAAGATGTAGCAATGATGAAAAGTCTCATTGTCTCGGAAGATATTCTTGCTGTTGATACTGCTGCGACAATGCTTTTCGGTCTCGAACCCGATGAAATAACCTATTTAAAAAACGCAGATGAAATGAACGTCGGAACAATGAACATGGAGTCGCTAAACATCAAAAGGATTAAAATTTAATGTATGAATTACAAGATATTAAAAAAATTCAGAGTTGCTGTTGCACTGATTTTTTTTATTTTAACCGGGCTTCTGTTTGTTGATTTCACCAATACTTTTTCACATAACTTTTCAGGGATTCTTCTTTGGCCGCAGTTTGTGCCTTCTTTACTTAAATTTATAAATGTTGCCGGTTTTGCTGCTCTTGGATTTTTATTTGTAATACTGCTGACATTAATGTTCGGAAGAGTTTATTGTTCGGCGATTTGCCCTTTTGGAATTTTGCAGGATATTTTATTAAGAATTTCTAATAGAAAGAAAAAAAAGTGGGAGTTCCGGTATAAAAAACCACTTAATATTTTGAGATACTCAATATTGGGAATTACTGTTTTAGTATTCATCTCCGGCAGTATTCTGGCGATTGATCTTCTCGACCCTTACAGTAATTTCGGGAAGATAACTTCCAATATTTTCAGGCCTGTAATAATTTTAATAAATAACTTATTTGCCGGTATTCTCGAAAAAGCGGATATTTATTTATTGTATCCGGTAAGTTTAAAAAATTTAAGCATACCTGCAATTGTTTTTTCTTTTCTTCTTTTGTTTTGTATTGTTTGGATGACTTTGAAACGGGGGCGGTTATTTTGTAACTCAATCTGTCCGGTCGGGGCGCTGCTTGGGATTTTATCAAAGTATTCTCTTTATAAAATAAAAATCGACGAATCTGTTTGTTCGAATTGTGGATTATGCAGCTTAAAATGCAAGGCCGAATGTATCGACACTAAAAATAAAACTATCGATTATTCTCGCTGTGTCGGATGCTTCAATTGCCTTACAGCCTGTCGGTCGAACGGGATTAAATTGGAATTTCTTCCTATATCGGGAAAAAACTTAAAACAAAAAAATAAAATTTCTAAAAACAGAAGATACTTAATTGGAGGAATGCTAAGCGGTTTGCTTGCATTACCCGGAATTACCAGCCTGGCACAAAACAGAAAAGGGAGGGGGTTAGGAAGAAAAAAGTCATCCAACGAAATTAAGAAAACCACACCTGTTACACCCCCCGGCGCCATCAGTGTCGAGCATTTCACACAATACTGCACTGCCTGCCACCTTTGTGTCAGCGCTTGTCCGACAAATGTGCTTGCCCCTACATTTACCGAATACGGGCTAAAGGGGTTTTTGCAACCTGTGATGAATTTTAAAAACAGTTACTGTAATTATGATTGTATCGTATGCAGCGAGATTTGCCCGACAGGAGCCATCCTGCCTCTTACTGCTGAGAAAAAAAAAGAAACACAGATCGGTATTTCTCATTTTGTAAGAAGGAATTGTATTGTAATAACCGATAAAACCGATTGTGGCGCCTGTTCGGAACATTGCCCCACCAAAGCAGTAGATATGGTTCTGCACCGCAACGGCCTTTATATCCCAAAAGTTACTCCCGAAATTTGCATCGGTTGCGGCGCATGTGAATATGTCTGTCCCGCAAATCCGAAAGCAATTTATGTTGACGGGAATCCGGTTCATAAAAAAGCTGAAAAACCAAGTATCGAAACCATAGATAAGAACATTTATGACAATGACGATTTTCCGTTTTGATGATTGAGGAGAGGGGGAAGTTACAGAGTTACAGAGTTACAGAGTTGAAGGGTTACAGAGTTGAAGGGTTACAGGGTTACAGGGTTAAAGAGTTACAGAGTTACAGAGTTGAAAAGTTACAGAGTACTTTTCCACTCCATCACTTTTCAACCTTTCAACTTTTCCACCCT
>CBDUSJ010000345.1:0-3436 GCA_965369845.1 uncultured bacterium
GATATTCATTATTATTGGTGTCATTGATATTTCCTATGACGTCAGGAAATCTGAAGCACGTAATGTTTGAACTATTGACTATCTTGCAGGTCGGTCTTACGGCTGTGAACCATGCGGATTTTTTTTTGAGTAACAAGACAAACCTCTATACCGGGGAGTTTTTTCTCTGCAAATCGTGAGCAATTTAAACTATCCCCAATGCATATTTGATCGTATCTTCGTAAAGAACCTGCCAGCCTATCCAGCGTTTTGAATTGCTCAGCGATTCGTTGTGCCAGATACTGATAAACGTTCCATCAACAGCTTTCACCTCGTCAATCATCATTTTTATTATTAAGGATGAATCATTTATTGAAAGGTTCAGATAATCTTTTAATGTACCTTCCATAACCTGGAAGGGATGGATTTTAAGTTTGGTTTCGGTTTCCATGTCAAGGTCATAAAAGTAAAAAGGTGTGCAGATACCTGCCCTAAAACCCAGCTGGGAAGCATAGCCCATTGTGTAATCATCGGTGATGTCAAGATTTATTAGGTTTCGGTATGTTTGCGGAAAATCGAGTTTTAAAAAATGCTGGCGGCTTTTGGTGATCTCGCGGTTCAGTACTTTCGATAATTTCTCAACTTCATTTTTTAATTTCCTGAAATTATTTCTTGAATCGAAAGAAGGATGAATTCCTACTTCGGCATAATCGGCAAGTGATTTTACAAGCCTTTGGAAATTTTTATTGTTTACCGGAACATTTTTGTCGAATTTGGCATAACTTGCAAAAAGAATAAAATATATCGGCCTTAAATTGTACTCTTTTTGAATTCTGAGCTGATATTCAAAAGTGTCGAAGGGGTCATTCATTAGCCCGGTTAAAACTTTGATGCGATTAAGAATTTCTGTAAAATTAAGTTTTGAAAATGCCTTCAGGTAGCCGCCTATCGAACGCACTGTCCCTTTGAATTTATATTCGTAGGCCGAATCAATATCAATTGTCGGAATAAATTTAAAAGATCGTTTCCTAATTTTTATTTCAGGAAATCGTTCTGTCAGCGCTGCGCCTATCTGAATCGCCCAGATGTTTACGAGTGGCTTTTGAAGAAAACCTTTCTTGAATGAGATGCTTTCGTGCGCATCAAACCGGCTGAATTTATCTTCCATATAAGGAAGGTATTCTTCATATCTTGTCAAAAGAAAAAAACTTGCCGAAAATGGATCGAACGGAAATATTGATTTTTTATTAAATACCGGATAAAAAGCAACATTATTCCTGTGGTGAATAAATTTCAATTCCTGGCCCTCGATGCCAATTTCGAACAGCAGGCCGAAAGAGCAGAAGAAAAGTTCATCACCAAATTGTTTTTTTGAATAATTGATTTTCGGGCCATCAAAAGCACAAAATTCTTCCTCTTTCGTGGTAATATCAAAATCAATACCCAGCAGTTCTCCGAATATAAGTTTGAAAATATACCGAACTCTTTTAGTGTCTTTTGGCGTGTAAATCAACATATCAAAATGATGTAATGAACGACGCAAAAATAATCATTTTGAAATCAGGAGATCATAATTTATAAAACAGACAAAAAAAATATTACTTTTGACGAGAGAAAAATTAATTGTCAGACACATGGAAAACTTTATTGTTTCGGCCCGTAAATACCGTCCGGTAACTTTTGATACTGTTATAGGACAAGACAATATTACATCGACTTTGAAAAACGCCATAAGGAACAAACAACTGGCTCAGGCATTTCTGTTTACCGGTCCCAGAGGGGTTGGAAAAACAACATGCGCGCGAATTCTGGCCAAAACAATAAACTGCATGAATTTGTCGGATAAGCTCGAATCATGCAACAAGTGTGAATCTTGTATATCTTTCAACAGGAGCGCCTCATTCAATGTTCATGAACTTGATGCGGCATCAAATAATTCGGTTGACGATATCAGGAATCTCGTCGATCAGGTAAGAATTCCCCCGCAGGTTGGAAAATACAAAGTTTACATCATTGATGAGGTTCACATGCTTTCGCAAAGCGCTTTTAATGCGTTTCTGAAAACACTTGAAGAACCGCCTGAGTATGCAAAGTTTATCCTGGCAACCACCGAAAAACATAAAATAATTCCCACCATCCTTTCCCGTTGTCAAATTTACGATTTTAGGCGAATAACCGTTTCTGATATTATTGCTTATTTGCGTTTTGTCGCCGAAAAAGAAGGGGTCGTTGCTGAGTCGTTGGCATTAAATATTATTGCCCTAAAAGCTGACGGAGCATTGCGAGACGCATTATCAATGTTCGACCAGCTTGTAAGTTTTGCAGGTAAAAATTTAACTTACAGCCTGGTTCATAAAAGCCTCAATGTGCTTGATTATGATTATTATTTCAAGATTATCGGTTATCTTCTGAATGAGGATATTTCTAATACTATGCTAATATTTAACGAAATAATAGAATCGGGTTTCGACGGGCAGCATTTTATTGGAGGATTGGGTGAACATATAAGGAACCTGCTTGTGTGTAAAGATAAAATCACTGTAAAACTTCTTGAAGTTGGCGAAAGCATTGAGGATAATTACACACAACAGGCTGAAAAATGTCCGGTGAAATTTCTGCTTGAACTGCTTAATATAATTCAAAAAACCGATTTTAATTATAAAATGAGCAACAATAAACGCCTGCATGTCGAGATTGCTCTAATGCAGATGACTTCGGTAATTTCTGAAAAAAAAAGTAAACCAGGTGAAATAAAACAACAACAGGTTATAGTTGATAAAAAAACAGAGGTAAGCAATAAACTCTCTGAATTACCTAAACCGAAGCCTCATTCCATTCCCAGTGTAACAAAACCTACAACACCCTCTGAAAAGAAAATTCTGCAAAAATCAGGTTCAGACGATAAGGATTATTTTCCGGGAACCATTTCCATTAACGAGGATACTGTTGTCAAAGAAAATAAAGAAGATATTGTACGGGAAAAAAGTATCGATACAAATTCTGATGATTTTAAAAATGCACGAACCATCTTACCGGATGAGCTTTTAGCAGCATGGAAAGAATATGCTGAAAAGATTTCATACGGCCAGCCAATCCTGTATAGTACATTATGCAATAATAAGCCCCAAATTACAGATGATTTTATAATAACATTTGAGGTAAAAAACTCTATCCAAAAAACGGAGATTGAAACAAAGAAAAGCGAGCTTCTTTCATTTCTAAGAGAAAAATTGCAAAACAGGTTTCTTCGCCTTGAAGTAAAAACAAATCCGGACATTAAAGATGCAAGGCCATATTCACCGGAAGAGATATTTAAAGCTATGGCACAGAAAAATCCAAACCTGATAAAACTCAAAAATAACTTAGGACTTGAAATAGAGTTGTAAATTTTAAGAGGGTTAAAGAGTTTAAGAGTTACAGAGTTACAGAGTTACAGAGTTACAGAGTTACAGAGTTA
>CBDUSJ010000346.1:0-3399 GCA_965369845.1 uncultured bacterium
GTTACTGATTCTTCTCCTGCAAAAACGGTGTAGAAATAAACTCCGTTCGACATATCTGAAGCATTAATTGTTAAAGTATGAACTCCGGCGCTGTAATGAGCAGCGGGAATTTCAAATACTTTCTGACCCATCATATTGTAAACTTCAAGCGAAAGTAACGTAGGATTATCAATATTAACAGTTACAACTGAAGTAGCATTAAAAGGGTTTGGATAATTTTGTGAAACAAATGAAATTTGTTTATCATAATTATCATCAATTCCAGGAATAACAAACAAGTCTTCTTTTGTAAGAACAAAATCCTTAATATATTTATATTGAACCGGTTCAGCCGGATCTAAAGGATTCATTGCCTGATACACAAAAGGTATCTCATAGTTATCGCCATCCTGAAAAACATAGTAAGATTGTGTTGCCATATAAGAGCTCATCATAGCGGCAGATAAATAACTTACATTATATAAAATTGAATAACAGTTTTCAACAATATTATGTCCGACACAATATATATCAGGATTAATATTATCAACAACCTCGGGAACATCTGTATCTATCCATGAAAAGAAAAGATTTAAACCATCGGGTGTCATAGAAATTTGCGGCCTGTTATCTTCAGCTATTCCAGCAGGAGGAGCGCCACCAAACTCGCCTCTGAAAGTATTAGGAGTAGTCAGCGTATCACCCATCCACATTTCGTCGTCATAAGAAAATAAATGGAACATACCAATCCAGCCATTACAAGGTTCACCTGTAGCGTGGGTATAAATTGACCATTCCTGGCTGCCAACACAAATAACACATAAAATATGCGGATAACCGAAACCATCTACAACTAAATCAAGATCAAAAGCAGTAGAAAAAGGAATCTCTTCTCTGGAGGGAACAGGGGGTAGAAAAATAGCTGCAATAATTTCATCTGTTAAATAATTCAAAACTCCAGGAATACCGTCAGGACCCCCTAACTGAACATTTATCGGCTCATCATCCCATGTTTCACCGCCATCGGTTGACTTATAGAGAATCGGATAATAACATCCATAAGACTCATCCGTATTTTCACCATTATTAGCTAACATAGCCATATATCCAATTGTGCCATCAGGAGAAAATGCAATTCTCGTTGATGCAATAGTTGCATCAACCGGATCGCTTGTGATGGGCGCATTAAACAAACTTTGCTCATATTCAAAATCACCAATTTCAGGGTTAAATTCGCCTTTTGTAAGAATCAAATCCCCGGTGTAATTTACAAAAAAACCATCAACAACTGAAGGGTCAATCACAAAAGCTTTTCCTTGTGGAGTAATATGAAATGCGTCGGGAACATTTTGATAATAACCTTCACCCGGGCGAGAAGCTAAATTAGTTTGTATAGGAGTAGGTGGAATTGTAGTCAGGAAATTTCCACCCCAGCCATAACCACCCCAGTTATCTCCGTTTGATCCGTCGAGAACGGCGGCAAAATAGGCTAAAAATGCTTGCGAAGGGTCGGTATTTCCTTCGGGGTTGTAAATTGCACCCTGAGGATACCTTGCATTAAAGAGAGCTGATGGCGCTTCATATACCTGATTATTATTAGTCCAGGTACTGCCGCCATCAGTTGAAACATCATACGCAAGAAAACCCGTACCGGGTGTTGCAAGCATCCTATGAGTAAAGGTAACGCTATTAATATCATTGTTAGCACATACACAAGTTTTTCCTCCATTATATAGGCCATAAGCATTTCCTGCCTGCCCAATGTCAATGACAGTAATAACATCTGCACCTTTTGTGGTAGTAATAGTTTTTTTTGCTTCTGTAATAAAAGAATGATTTTCCATTACAGCATCGGGAGAATTCGAAATTTGAGCTTTACACTCTTTCAGGTTATTCTTAACCTGAAATTTTGTTTGAGCTGTAGAAAATAATCCTAAGCTGCAAACCAATAAAAATAGTAACGTTTTTTTCATGATACTTTTAATTTGATTAATAATTTATTTGATTAATTTAATTCATAAATAATAAGCGCGCAAATATACATATATTTTTTTCTTTATTCAATTCGAAAACATGTAAAAATATATTAACAATATAAATAAGTCAATTTCAAATCAGGATAAGGCAGATAACATCAAGTTAACGGAAATTAACTATCATCTTTTTAGTTACTGATTCTGTTTTCATTATTCTTGTATTTTTTATTCTAATAATTTACGAAAGTATAAATTATTTTCATCCCCCCATCACCTCAAAATAAATTTTAGCCTATATTTTTTGTAATGCATAAATTTACGTATTTTTGTGCAGTATAATATTTGAAAGAGTATAAAATGTACTTGAAGCCATCCTGTTTGTTTATTCAAATCCAAAGGTGTTTTTACTCGATGAAATACAAAATCTTCCCAACTGGGAACCCATTGAACCTCATGCGAATTGAAATGCGATAATTTATTGGTGGTAACTTATAATGAAGAAAGCAGGGAAAAGTTCAGTTGGTTTGGCTTTGAAGGTGAAGTTGATTTCGTACCGGACTGGAAATGGTTGCTGAAAAATAGTTTTTGAATTAACGTAACATTTGATATTTGTTTATTCTGTTTTTTCGTTAAAATATTCCATAGAAATTCATTATCGTTTTGGTTTACAAGGTGCAGCGCACCGAAATATTAAACCTTGAAATGTTACGGTGCGCTGTACCTCACCTTCAGGATGGTTATGCTCATTTTCTACAAATATTATCGGTGCGCTGCACCTGTATAAATTAGTGGGAATATTTTCCTTCTGAAAAATCACCGGGATTTTTTGAAATCTAACAATTAAACTGTCAACCATCACATCAAAAAAATGAAACAACAAAAAGAGTTATATGGTAGTTTATAAATCCAAACAGGTATCAGGTAACCCAGACAGTTTTAATATTTACAAATTCTTTAATTCCATAATGCGACAATTCACGGCCGTAACCCGAACGTTTAATTCCTCCGAAAGGCATACGCGGGTCGGATTTTGTCATTCCGTTAACGAAAACAGCTCCCGATTCAATTTGCCTTGCAATCCTGATACCTCTTTTTATATCTTTTGTCCAGACACATCCTCCAAGTCCGTAAATGCTGTTATTGGCCACAGCAATTGCCTCTTCATCATTTTTTACTTGCAAAACAGCCATTACAGGGCCGAATGTTTCCTGGCAAAAAACAGGCATATTCTGCGTTACATTTGCAATAAGAGTAGGCTGGTAATAAAATCCGTTTCTTTCGATTCGCCTTCCGCCGGTAATTAATTCCGCCCCCATTTTTACTGACTCATAAACCTGACGATGAATTTCTTCAAGAAGGTCAAGGCGCGCCATCGGGCCATACTTGGTCTCCGGATTCATAGGATCGCCGGGAATTAATTTTTCCATTAATTTTTTTTGCAACG
>CBDUSJ010000347.1:0-3386 GCA_965369845.1 uncultured bacterium
TTAAAATTCCCCAGAAGCCTATCAGGACAGCCTCGGCCGTATCGTTATTCATTGTTGTAGGCTGGTGCAGTCCCAGTTTGTTTATTACTTTATGTGCATAAGTCAGGGCATAATATTTAGCCTGTTTACCCTTGCGTTGTTCTCTGGGAAGTAAAATTTCATGTCGCCAGTCTTCGGCCATAATGTTCAAAATATCGATGTTTCTTTTCTCAGCTTCCTGTATCCAAATTTTTGCCAGCGGGCCTCCGCCTTCGATAATTAAGTAATTAATATCTTCAAAATTTTTCAAAATCCCGGGAATTGCTTTCCTTAATCTGCTTGAATTACCGAAATTTTGCGAACGGTACCAGATTAGCTTACCGTCAGAACGATACAGCGCCAAGCCTGTTTTTACACCTAAGTCAACAGCCAACAGGTGTTCAGTGCATTTGTGTTTTGCAGCTTGCATAATTAAATTTACGAGATAATAAAATTATTTGCCTATCGGATTTTTGACGATACACAAGTCAGGTTTAAAAAATAATGTTAACTTTTTGTAAGAATTCTATCCACAAACTCCAGCATCGATTTAAAGTGTGAACCTTCCCAGTATATTTTTTTGCAGGAGGCGCAGCGGAAAAATTTGTTAAAATATTTTTTTGTGTTATTTTCCAAAAGGTGTTCAATTTTTTCTTTATTAACAATCTCAACTATTCCGTTACAAACCGTACATCTGTGAAATGGCAGGATTGATGATTGCAGATCGAAGCGGCGGATAACTTCTTTCAACTGTTCTCCTGGATTTTGTGATCTTAGCCAGTAACCGTGTGTAACTGCACCGTTTTTTAGTATTCCAATATCGCGGGTAAGTATTATTCGTTTTTCATCAACAGAGATATTTACAATTTCACTATCTTCAAAATTATTTCTGTAAACAGAGTCGAGACCAAGTATTCTAAGATATTTGCAAAGTTTGCCGAGGTGAACGTCAAGAACGAATTTTGGTTCTCTCATCGGTTTCGGCCTTATCCTGGTGATTTCGGAAATATCAAGAGATTCAAAAACAGGATAGACTGAAATTTTATCGCCCTCTATCAGGTGATAGGAAAAATCAACCGAACTTCCGTTAACAAGTATAAGGTCGATTTCGGCATGTGGCACGCCCAGCGCTTCGATAGCATCCTTAACTGTCTGATGAATTTTAAAACTATACCTAAAACATCTTTTATGTTTCGATGAGGGGAGAAAATCGTTTAATTCCTCATAAAACCGGAATTCGACATATCGTTCCATGATTTGGTAAAAATACAAATAAAAATATTTAAGTTTGCATCGTATTAAAAAATTATCTGAATATTCAAATAAATAATGTATAAATATTTATTCGGGCCGGTTCCGTCGAGGCGATTAGGAATGTCATTGGGAATCGACCTTGTGCCTCATAAGGTTTGTACGCTTAATTGTATTTATTGCGAATGCGGTCGCACTACCAAGCTTACTGTTGAAAGAAAAGAATATGTTCCTTACGATGAAGTAACCGATGAATTGAAACATTATCTGAGCAATAATCCTGTTCCCGATTATTTCACTTTTTCAGGGGCGGGAGAACCTACACTTAATTCCCGTATCGGGGATGTTCTTAATTTTGTAAAAAAGAAATGCCCTGATATCCCTGTTGCAGTTCTCACAAATGGAACTTTATTTTACAATAAACAATTAAGAAGTGAATTGCTAGGAGCTGATCTTGTGCTTCCTTCTTTGGATGCCGCATCTGATATGTTTTTCAGAAAGATAAACAGGCCGTTTAAAACTATCAGTATCTTTAAATATGTTTATGGACTGGCAAAGTTCAGACAAGAATACAGTGGCGCTATCTGGCTTGAGGTTTTTATAATTCCCGGTTATAACGATAGTGAACATGAACTTTTGCTTTTGAAAAAGGCATTTCGGATTATTCAACCCGACATCATTCAGTTGAATACTCTCGACCGCCCCGGCACGGAACATAATTTCAGAGCTGCCGGCAGAGAGGAATTGCAGCGTATTTCGGATTTCTGGAACCTTAACAACGTACAGATCATTTCTGCTGCGCCGGAAAGAAAAAAAATAAAATCGTATCGTGAAGATATTGAAGCGGCAGTTTTAGAAACAATTTCAAGAAGGCCATGCACGCTTGATGATCTTGTGAAAATTACGGGTTTGCATATTAATGAAATAAATAAGTATTTGGATGTGCTGGAAGCCGACGGAAAAGTGGAGATAATTCAACAGTCAAGAGGACTTTTTTATCAATTAAAAAATAAATTTAATAACTAAAAATATAAAAAATGAAAATTGTTTTTACTACACAAGGAACCGAATGGGATTCAAAAATGTCTGCCCGTTTTGGAAGAACAGAATTTTTCTTTATTTATGATGAAGAAAAAAAGGAAGTCGGTTTTTTCGATAATCGCGCAGTGAGTGAAGTTGCTCACGGAGCAGGGCCTCAAACCTCTCAGAAACTTTTTGAACTCAATCCTGATATTTTAATTACCGGAAACGGTCCTGGCGGAAATGCCGCAAGAGCTTTGCAAAATTCAAAGATCAAAATATTTACAGGCGCCGGCGAAATGACGGTTAAACAGGCTTATGAAGCATTTAAACAGGGAAAACTATCTGAAATGCATCTTTAATCATTTGTTCGAAAATGCCACAAATTCACGAATATAATGCGAATTTATTGCAGACAAATTGTAAGTGGTATCCTGTTTGCCCGATGAAACGATTTTATGAGAATGGCAGGTTGGAGAAAAAATGGATTGAATTGTATTGTATGGGAAATTGGAAAAGCTGTGTTCGTTATCAGTTTGAAGAAAATGGTGAATACCACCCAGATAATATGCTTCCCAATGGGGAAATAGATGGAACGCTCTAAATATTATTTGTAAAAAAATCAGATAAAAAACAACCGGGGTTTTTGAATTGGGTAGGTTAAAATTTAAAATTAAGTCAGTTGGAAAACCAGACACAGATATTAATTGTCATGATAATTTACATGACTTTATTAATATTCTGGGGAGTATATCAAGGCAGAAAAGTTAAAACCGGTTCGGATTATGCGATAGCAGGACGCAGTTTACCGGGATGGGTTGCAGCGTTGTCGGAAAGAGCTACCGGTGAATCGTCATGGGCATTGCTTGGTTTGCCGGGCGCTGCTTATGCCACTGGGCTGCTCGAAATATGGACAGCGGTCGGATGTGTTGCCGGGATCATCGTTGCCTGGGCAGTGTTGGCATGGCGGTTACGTGATGAAGCCGAAAAATATAATGTTAATACCTACACCGAGTATATTGCCAGGAAACATAGTGAAATTGGAAAATGGATAAGGATTGCCGGAAGTTGTACAATTGTGTTTTTCTTTTTCTTTT
>CBDUSJ010000348.1:0-3380 GCA_965369845.1 uncultured bacterium
TAACAATATAACAATGTAACAATGTAACAATGTAACAATATAGATATACTTGCATGTCTTGAATATGCAGGAACACTTACAGAAGAACAATTATCTCCTCTTGAAACATTAGAAAGTTAATCATGAGAATTTTCGTAGATGAAAATATTCCAAAAATAACTGTGAAGCTTTTGGAAGAGGCGGGGCATGATGTACGAGATATTCGTGGGACAAACCTGGAAGGGATGGAAGATGAAGGTGTTTTGGGATTTAGTTAAGGAGGAAGGCCGTATGTTAATTACGAAAGATAAGGGATTTATGCAATATCGTAATAACCGGCATAAAGGTATTCTTATTGTACGGTTGAAGCAACCCAACAGACTCAAGATTCACGAACGTACAATGAAAGCGATAACTCAATTTTCAGAGGAGGAATGGAAGAATTTTGTAGTTGTAAAACGTGATAATATCCAAAGTATTTCGCGACCTTCTAAATAGAAAATATAAAAAGAAGCGAGGACGCTTCGCTGAAAGGGGTATTATTTGTGATCAGCTCGCGCTCGTTTTACTTCTTCATTCGCTGTTAGTTATTTGTTATTGTCGAAATATATTTGCCTAAAATGAGTTAATAATTCAACACAAAAGATTAAAAATAGTTAACATTATTCAGGCATTATCACAAAGTGAAAGTATAATTCTCTATCCATTTTCGTTATGTTTAAAAAATTAATTTTAATATTAATCGTTCTGTTTGTTGCTGCTTCTTGCGAAAAAGACAGAGAAGATAAAAATGTCAAATACCTTATTACAGATTCTGAATCCGGATTTGAGGTAATTTACAGAAATGAAAACGGAAATATTTTAAGCGAAAATGTTTCAGTTGCCGGAAAGGAGGATGAATGGGAATATTCGTTTTCATCCCGACAAGGCGAAATTGTTTATGTATCGGCGTGTTACAAGGACATCAATTCCGGAATAAAAGTGATGGTACTTATTGATGATAAAATATATAAATCGGGATCGAGCGAAGGCGATACAATAAAATATGTTACGGTATCGGGAACAATTCCATATTAAAATCAGTTCGTTACGAAAAATTTAAAAAAAGGGCATTTTTCATAATTCAAAATTAGTTAACACTTTCAATAATTAATGGAACACGGATGACACGGATTAAGCGGATAGTCACCGATAAAAATCAGTGTAAATCAGTCAAATCAGCGTTATCAGCGTTCAATTTTTTTAATGGTTACTTATCAGAAATGTAAATTGTAATATGAATAATACCAAAAAAAGATGATAAAAATTCTGAAATATTTGTCAACGGTAATTATACTAATGTGCCTTATCTTTTCTTCCTGTTCGAAAAGCAACGATGATGAACCCACTGTTGAAAGCGCTAAGATCATTTTCAGGTTTTCACACTTCAACGAAGGCATACCGCAGGAATTTGATAAAATGAAGTATATAAATGTCGCCGGCAATAATTACCTTGTTAACGAAATACAGTATTTTATTTCCGATGTAAAGCTGCACACAACAGAAGGAAATTATCAGTTGTTAGACCAATGGGAAGATATTCATTATGTTGATACCGACATTCCTACAACACATACCTGGCAGATTTTCGATCCTGTTACACCCGGAATGTACAAGAGCATAAGTTTTACTTTTGGAATTTGTGAGGAAAAAAATCAGTCGCTGATGTTTTTGAACCCTCCCGAAAGAGATATGTTCTGGCCGGTATATCTTGGCGGCGGCTATCACTATATGAAACTCAACGGAAAATGGCTTGCTGCAGATGAGCAGGTTATACCTTTCGACTTTCACTTGGGCATCGGGCAAATATATATTAATCCTGATTCAATAATAGGCTTTATCCAGAATTATTATGAAGTGGAATTACCATGTTCTGATTTTTCGGCGGTAGCAGGCGACACACTCGAATTTGAAATCCGTATGAATATAGAAAACTGGTTTAAGAATCCCCATGTTTATAATCACGATGTCTGGGGAGGAGATATTATGCAGAAACAGGATGCAATGAAACTGGGATGCGACAATGGAAAACAGGACGTTTTTTCATGTAACAGGTTAAGATAATAATGAAATGAGAGATAAAATTTTAAATACAGGCTTTTTACTCAGCTTATTTGGAGCGCTATTATTACTTGCATACTGTAGTAAAGAAGATAATAACACCACGGATCCTTATGTCCCCACTCCCTATCAAATAGATATCCCCTATGGTTTCCCAACAGTTCTGAATATTCCTCACGACAACCCTTTAACAGTTGAAGGTATAGAACTTGGACGTTGCTTGTTTTATGAAGGAAGATTATCGGGGCGCACTCATCCCGACTCTCTTATGAGTTGCGCAACTTGCCACCTACAGGAAAATTCGTTCGAGTGCGGGATAAACCATCCTAAATACACAGGTGGTCGTACGTTTGGATTATCCGGAAAATATACCCCTCATTATATGCTTCCGATGATCAATTTAGTGTGGAATCAGTCGGGTTATTTGTGGAACGGCAAAATAAATAAAAATAATCCTTTGCCACATTTCAGAAAACTTGAAGACTTGGTATGGATGGGAATAGTGGCTCCGCACGAAATGGCCGGTGATACAAATCGTACTAAAGCTTTGATACAAAGTATTCCGGGTTATCCCGAAATGTTTGAAAAAGCATTTGGCAGCAATGAGGTTACTGTTGACAGGATAGGAAAAGCAATTGCGCAATTTGTCCGCACATTTATCTCTTCAAATTCAAAATTCGACAAATATATGTGCGGAGAAGTCCAGTTAACTCCCGAAGAGCTCAGGGGATTTGTTCTTTTCACCACCGAAGAGGGAGCCGATTGTTTCCATTGCCACGGTGGATACGGAAACCCTCTCTTTACAACAAACCTGTTTTACAATAACGGCAAAGATTCCGTGTTTAACGATCCGAACGACCGCTATAGCTTAACCGGCGACCCGATGGATATTGGAGCGTATAAAGCCACAACACTCCGAAACATCGAACTTACAGGGCCATATATGCACGACGGGCGGTTTGAAACTCTCGAGGATGTTATCGAATTTTATTCGCACCATCTGATAAACACGCCATATATTAATCCTTTGATGCATCATATCGCTAATGGCGGAATTCAACTCACTCCTCCCGAAAAAGCAGACCTGATGTCCTTTATTAAAACTTTAAGAGACGATTCATTTTTATCAAATCCCGATTTTGGAAAACCCGATAAATTTCCTGATGAATACTGACAAGACGGTTTAGGTATAGGGGGAATCCATACGGACTCCCTTCGGTCGTAGGGGGAATCCATCCATACGGATATACGTACTAATGAAACGAAGTGAATCCGTATGGACTTCGTGTCGCTTGCTTCGC
>CBDUSJ010000349.1:0-3378 GCA_965369845.1 uncultured bacterium
TCTTCCTTTCTTCGCGACAGATCAACACCAACGATTTTCGGAATTATTTCGCCGCCTTTTTCAACATACACATAATCTCCAATCCTGACATCGAGTTTTGAAATAATATCGGCATTGTGAAGCGAAGCGCGTTTAACAGTTGTTCCGGCAAGGAAAACAGGTTTAAGGTTTGCAACCGGAGTAACCGCCCCGGTTCTTCCAACCTGGTAGTCGATGGAAAACAGTTTTGTCGCCACCCTTTCGGCTTTAAATTTATAGGCTATTGCCCACCGCGGCGATTTTGCGGTAAATCCGAGTTCCCGTTGTTGCCTGTAAGAATTTACCTTGATAACAACCCCGTCGATATCGAACGGAAGGTTCGACCTTTCTTTATCCCAATAGTTGATAAATTCGAAAATCTCACCGAGATTACTACATTTTGCAATATAATCAGAAATTTTAAATCCCCATTTTTTTGCTGTTCGCAAACTATCATAATGATTGTCGTAAGGCAGGTTTTCGCCCAATAAATGATAAAGAATACAATCGAGGTTTCGTTTTGCAACAACGGCGGAGTTCTGCATTTTCAAACTGCCGGAAGCTGCATTTCTGGGATTTGCAAACGGAGGTTCTTCATTTTCGGCTTTTATTTTATTCAGCCGGTCAAACGAATTGTGTGTCATAAATATTTCGCCCCTTATTTCAAAATCATCCGGATAGCCGGCATTACGAAGTCTGAGAGGAACACTATTAATTGTTTTTACGTTTGCTATAACATCATCCCCCCGTTCGCCATCACCTCTTGTTACCGCCCTTACAAGATACCCGTTTTCGTAACCCAGTCCGATTGCCACTCCATCATATTTTAGCTCGCAAACATATTCAACATTATCACCGATAATTTTTTTTATCCTTGTTTCAAAATTCCTGATCTCTCCTTCAGAATATGTGTTGCCAAGCGAAAGCATCTGGTAGCGATGCCGAACCTGCTTAAACTCTTTAGTGATAGCACCGCCAACACGCTGTGAAGGAGAATCAGGTTCCATAAACTTCGGGTATCCTTTCTCCAGTTTGATAAGTTCTTCCAACAACATATCAAAATCGTAATCCGAAATTACCGGAGCTGATAAAGAATAATATTCATAATTATGTTCGTTTATCTCTTTTGTTAATTCCTTGATCCTGCTCCTGATTTTCTCTTTTGTCATTTTTAAATTTGTTGTATTATTTTTCACTTTCCAAAATTAAATATTTTGTTGAATTGTTAAATGGTTAAATGGTTGAATCGTTAACTTGAAACCTGAAACACGAAACCTGAAACCATTTTACGCATTTCTTCATTCATCATTAGTTTATTCACAATTGGTGTTTGATAACTTAATTGAAAGAGTTTGTGTATTCTTGAAAAATAGATATATTTTTGCAAAATCCCGGAGGAAGTATGACTTTTATAGATAATAATATTGAATATAGCGAAGAATTAATAAAGACCCTCGACTGGAAGGAACACATTCAGACGCGGCCGGGGATGTACATTGGCAAGCTCGGCGACGGTTCGTCGCAGGATGACGGTATTTATGTTCTGATAAAAGAGATCATTGATAATTCGATAGATGAGTTTGTGATGGGTTTTGGGAAACGGATTGAGATAAATATTCATGAGAAAAATGTAACTATCAGAGATTACGGCCGCGGCATTCCGTTGGGAAAGCTTGTCGATTGTGTGGCAAAGATCAACACAGGGGCAAAATATGATTCAAAAGTATTTAAAAAATCGGTTGGATTGAACGGTGTTGGCGCCAAGGCAGTAAATGCACTTTCGGGATATTTTAAGGCTCAATCAGTAAGAGAATGCCTGACAAAAATCGTCGAATTCAAAGAAGGCGTACTCATTAACGAATTCCCTGATAAGAACACTAAAGAAAAAAACGGCACTATAATTTCATTTACTCC
Organism: uncultured bacterium; assembly: GCA_965369845.1. Lineage (GTDB taxonomy): Bacteria > Bacteroidota > Bacteroidia > Bacteroidales > 4484-276 > CBDUSJ01. The sequence continues at coordinate 1,933 of CBDUSJ010000349.1, forward strand.
CAACACAAAATATTTCGGGAATTTACATTTTATTCCTGAGTATATTGAGAAGTTGCTGTGGAATTATGTCTTCCTGAATAATGGCCTTACAATAATTTATAACGGAGAACGCTTTATTGCCAAAAACGGCCTGCTCGATTTACTTGAGCGCAACATTAACGGCGCTCCACTTTACCCGATCATTCATTTAAAGGAGGGTGATTTTGAATTTGCCTTCACGCATATTTCAAATCAGTATGGCGAGGAATACCATTCTTTTGTAAACGGGCAAAATACAACTCATGGCGGAACACACCAGGCAGCTTTTCGCGAGGCAATTGTAAAAACAGTAAGAGAGTTTTTCAACAAGGATTTTGACCCTGGCGATGTTCGGGCTTCCATAGTTGCTGCTTTTAGCTTAAAGATAAATGAACCGATTTTCGAGAGTCAGACCAAAACAAAACTTGGCTCTTTGCATATTGAGACTAACGGTCAGACTATTCGTAATTATGTAAATGATGTTGTGAAGCGCAATCTTGATAATTATCTTCATATACATCAGGATATTGCCGAAGCATTGCATCAAAAAATACTCCGCTCCGAAAAGGAAAGAAAGGAAATAGCAGGCATAAAAAAGCTGGCACGCGAAAGTGTTAAAAAAGCAAGCCTGCATAATAAAAAGCTCAGAGATTGCAGAATTCATTATAACCAAAATCATGAACAACGCCTCGATACAACTCTTTTTATTACCGAGGGAGATTCTGCAAGCGGTTCGATTACAAAATCGAGGGATGTAAATACCCAGGCAGTTTTCAGCCTTAAAGGGAAACCGCTGAATTCCTTCGGGATGAGTAAAAAAGTTGTTTACCAAAATGAAGAATTTAACCTTCTCCAGGCTGCTCTGAATATCGACGAAGACCTCGAAAATCTTCGTTACAATAATATTGTTATCGCCACCGATGCCGATGTTGACGGTATGCACATCAGGTTGTTGTTGCTCACTTTCTTCCTTCAGTTTTATCCCGACATGGTTAAAAGCGGTCACCTGTATATTCTTCAAACACCGCTTTTCAGGGTGAGAAACAAAAGACAAACTATTTATTGTTATTCGGAGAAAGAAAAAATACGGGCTATCGGAAGGCTGGGACAAAATCCTGAGATCACACGCTTTAAAGGTCTTGGTGAAATATCCCCAGACGAATTCAGGCATTTTATCGGATCTTCCATGCGCCTCGATCCGGTCATCCTGAAAAAGGATAATCATATTAATAAATTACTTGCATTTTATATGGGTAAAAATACTCCCGATCGGCAGACCTTTATAATTAAAAATCTCAGGTTAGAGGAAGTTGTTGGGGGAGAGTGAGGGAGAGAGGGAGAGACTGAGAGAATTGGGGAAATAGGGGAAATAGGGGTTTAGCCTTTTTACTTTAGCCTTTAGCCTTTTTACTTTAGCCTTTAGCCTTT
>CBDUSJ010000350.1:0-3358 GCA_965369845.1 uncultured bacterium
TTTTTGTTAAAAATTATTCTTTGCATTTGAATTTATGACGTGAAGCAACATTTTTTTGTTACAGCTATGATGATTTTTCTTTTTGTTTTTTATTTTTGTAAAAATATATCCAATATTAAATAAACAATATCCAACATCAATTCAATGAAAAACGATTTATACAGAAATAAATATCGCATACCATCGGCACGATTGCAAAATTGGGATTATCAGTGGAACGCTTCCTATTTTATAACTATTTGCACAGCAAACCGGGAACATTATTTCGGTAATATTACCGATTGTTTTATGCAACCGTCGCATGTGGCGTTTTAGCAGATGTATTTTGGCACGAAATCAAAAATCATGCAAAAAATGTTGATTTAGATGCATTTGTTGTAATGCCCAATCATGTTCATGGTATTTTGGTTTTAAACAATGATTGCAATTTTTATGACAATCAGAATGATAAAAAACGGAATGATGCAAAACGGGGTGACGAAAAACGTAGAGACAAGGCATGCCTTGTCTCTACAACAACGCCCAATAACCCATCACAACATAATTGAAATGAAAAAAATGAAAATGAAAAACGAAAAGAAAACCGGAATCACGGAAAACGAGACTTCGGACTTCCAACTTCAACAATCCTATCCATTAAAAAAATGGTAGTACCATAGTTATAAAATCTCATCCAATATCGAGTAGGCAAGTTTAGTAGCGCCGATACGGAAATATTTTTTATTGAGCCATTCGGGGCCAAGTACCTTTTTGACCAGGAGATAATAATTCAATGCTATATCCGGTTCAGAGATTCCTCCTGCCGGTTTTATGCCGATTTTTTTACCGGTTTTTTCATAATATTCCTTGATTGTATCTAACATCACCAGCGTTGCTTCCGGAGTGGCTGCCGGTTTATTTTTGCCGGTTGACGTTTTAAGAAAATCAGCGCCTGCCAGGATTGAAAGCTGGCATGCCTTTCTGATCCTGAAAATTTTTTCTAATTCGCCGGTTTCAAGTATAACCTTCATTAAAGCATCGCCTGCAGCTTCACGCATTTTTTCCAATTCATGGGATATTTCTCTGTATTTATTTGAAAATAATTTGCCGCGAGGAATCACAATATCTACTTCGTCTGCACCTTCTTCAATAGCATAGCGTATTTCTTCAACTTTTATATGAATTGGCGATTGGCCACTTGGAAATGCTCCTGCAACAGTAGCTACTCTAACATCAGTTCCTTTGAGATTTTCTTTGGCTTCACTTATAAAAGGTGGATAAAAACACACTGCTGCAACATTTGGAATATTTTCACCTTTTTTAGAAAAACTTTTAGCTTTTTCACAGATTGCAAATATTTTAACTTGTGTGTCATTACCTTCGAGAGATGTAAGATCGAGTGAACCAAGTATCAATTTTAGCGCTTCTTTACGCTCTTCTTTTGAAATTTTCTCAGAAAGAATATCTTTAACTCTTTCTTTTATATCATCTTCATTGTATTTGTAAACATCAAAATCAATCATTTTTTTATTTCATTTTAATTAAATTTTTAAACATATAGTTATTTTTTACCTAAACTTGATGCCTCTCTAATTCAACCATTTGAAAGTTAGAAAGTTCATCAGTAGTGTTAAAATCATATTCCGGATATTCATAAACCGGCATTCGTGGTTCGGATTCACCGATGGAATATCCCCAGATGCTTTCGTATTCATTAAGGTTCTCACCCATTTTATCCAATTGTTCAAGGTATTCGTTTATCGATTTTGATTCAATGATAACTACTTTACCCATTTCTTTAATAATTGGGCTGTGTCTGCGGGTTGTGTCATGATTAAATTCAAGAATACGTCTTCCATCGTGAGTAATCCCGATTGTACGAAATGTCAGGCTTTTTCCGACACCGGGAAGATTTAGTATATTTCGGTCAGTTGCAAGGAAAGGAAGATTTGCTTCTTTTCTAAGCCTGTCAATGTTTTCGACCATATTTTCGGCATTCATCGGAAGATTTTTAATATAGTTATAATATTTGTCCGGAATATGTCCCAGAATTTTTTCTTCCGTTTGTTCCTGAACAGTCCTCGCATTGTTGGCAAAATTGTTTCTGTTTTCCTGGTATCCTTTCACCGAAAAAGTATAATATGGAAGGACTCCTATTTCATTTAGAACCTGCCTGAGTTTTGCAGCATGCCCCCGACGTGCTGCCGAAGATGTGAATACCTGCTGGTTAGTTACGGTCCATCCGGCGGAAATCAGCATTTCTACTCCTTTTTTTACTTCCGGTGTTATCTCCATCGCTGTTTCAAAATGTGTCTGGATAATAAATTGTGTTATTCCAATCTTCGATGCTTTTACCTTGAATTCGGCAAGGATGTTTATAAGATTATCTTCTATGCGCTGTGGCAGGTAAATAGGTAGCCTCGTTCCAAGCCGAACCCTGACCATTTCGGCATATTTTTTACCGTCGGCTCTGTTTTTATTGGCTTCAATTTTTCTAATGGCCATATTATACACCTCATCAAGAATAAGTTTCAGGGAGTTGTCTCTGCTCATTAAGGCATCGCCGCCGGTAATCAGAATGTCACGAAGCTGGGCATCGTTTTCGAAGTATTTCAATAAATCTTTGAGTTTTTCTGGCCATGATTTTTTTGGCATTAATTTCTTCAGGTCAAAGTTAAGATGACCGTTTTGGAAATCATACATCCTCTGGCACGAAACACATAATCCTCCGCATGTTCTACCAACCGTATCCGGAATCAGGATGGCCACTTCCGGGTAACGACGGTGAATATTATGGTATGAAGGTAAAATCCATCCGGCGGCATTTGGTTTACCCGGTTCAACGATGTCTTCTTTTTCCCATGCAACAATACTTCCAAATTCCTCTATCAACGGCCGGCTAACGAAAACATAATCCCGTATTGCATGGTCTGCTCCTACGGCAAAATCGGGCACATCAACATTCAATAGTGAAAGATAATAAGGATTAACAAAAACAGGGATGCCTTTATTTATTGCATCGCTTAATAATTTTAGTGTTTCTTCATTAAGTGAAAAATCCAGCATTTCATTAAGCAGTTCAGGCGTTCTTACAGCAAATTTAAGGTGAAAATGACTTGTATCCCACCACTCAAGCGCACGTGCATATTTTTCATCATCTGTAAGCCCAGGTTCAAAAGTGTACCTGCTGCTGGTGATCTCACCATCCTCAATCCTTCTGATAATAACTTTCAAAATTCTGTCTTTATTTTTTTTTAAAGTAATAAGATTTCAAACCATTTGTAAATGATGAAATATCTTCTATTTCTTCATATTCTGGTAATGAATCTTTAATTATATTTCTGTAAAATTTTATATTTATTGGATGTTCTGTTTCACC
>CBDUSJ010000351.1:0-3348 GCA_965369845.1 uncultured bacterium
TGATTCTTTATTTGTGGTTATTTTTTGGTTAAACCTAAAAAGTCGCGAGTTCTGAAATCAGGTGTGGACTTTCTATATCTATTAATATTGGCACCTGTTCTTTAAATGAAACCGGAATATGAAAATACATCAAAATCACTGTGTTTACCTATCTATAGGTACATTACACGAAAGCCGAAACTTCAGTTACAAATACATGAATTTTATCTGCTGATCATTAAACTTTCTGAATTTCAACGGGATTTTCCATGCCTTTTTTTAACGCCGTTTCATTCATGGGGATCAATTTATGATAACGTTCCGGTAGAGATTTTTTAAGTCCGAGAAGTACATTTTTAAATTTAACTATGGGCTTAATTTTCAGATATGCGCCAAGAACTATCATATTAAAAATTTTGGCGTTTCCCATTTCCGACGCAAGTTTTGCCCCTTCTATTTTAAAAATGTTGATGTCTTTCCTTTCGGGATTTCTGGATATTCCGTTTGGGTCGTAAAGCAATAGTCCGCCAGGTTTTACCGTCTCTTCAAATTTATCCAACGATTGCTGGTTAAGAACAATAGCGGTGTCATATTTGTTCAGTGTTGGCGAACTTATTCTGTCATCGCTAACAATAACGGTAACGTTGGCTGTGCCGCCGCGCATTTCCGGGCCGTAAGATGGCATCCAACTTACTTCCTGATCCTGCATGATACCGGAATATGCAAGTATTTTACCCATCGAAAGTACCCCTTGTCCACCAAAACCGGCTATAATAATTTCTTCAGTCATTATACTAAATTTTTTATTTTTATAAACTAACTTTTTTGAACAAGTTGCCCATCGACTTTAATATCGCCTAATGGATAAAACGGGAACATGTTTTCTACCATCCATTCGTTTGCTTTTACAGGCGTAAGTTTCCATCCCGAGTTACAATTTGAAACGATTTCAACAAAAGAAAGACCTTTTTTTTCTTTCTGAATTTCAAATGCCTTGCGAATAGCTTTTTTAGTTTTTCTCACATTAGCAGGAGTGTGAACAGCCTGGCGTGTCACAAAATATGTTCCTGGTAATTCAGCAATGAGTTCTGTAATTTTCAATGGATTTCCCATCGTTTCAATATTACGACCGTACGGTGAAGTAGAAGTATGCATCCCTTCAATTGTTGTCGGAGCCATCTGGCCTCCTGTCATTCCGTAAATCCCGTTATTAATGAAAATGACAGTAATATTTTCACCTCTGTTACATACGTGGATTGTTTCAGCGGTTCCGATAGCTGCCAGGTCGCCATCGCCCTGATATGTAAAAACAAACTTATGGGGCCAGGTGCGTTTTATACCTGTAGCAACAGCGGGAGCTCTTCCATGTGCTGCCTGGGTCATGTCGATGTTCATAAAGTCGTAAGCTAATACCGAACATCCCACAGGAGCAATACCGATTGTGTCAGCCTGGATTCCCATTTCATCAATAACTTCCATAATAATTCGGTGAGCAGTTCCATGACCGCAACCGGGGCAATACGACAGGATATTATCTGTCATCAGACCGGTTTTTTTGTAAACCAGGTTTTCTTCTTTTATTATATCTTTTATATCCATGATTATCCTCCTATAATTTTTTGTTCAAGCGCTTCGAGTACTTCGTCGGGAGAGTGGATTATACCACCATAGCGGCCGAAGTGTTTAACTTTAACTTTACCTTCAACAGCAAGCCTGATGTCTTCTATCATTTGCCCTGCGCTCATTTCTACTGACAAAATTCCTTTAACCTGATCGGCCATTTCGGAAATTTGTTTTTCAGGAAAAGGATAAAGTGTGATTGGGCGGAAAAGGCCGACTTTATAGCCTTTTTCACGCGCAAGAGCTATTGCTTTCTGCGAAATACGAGCGCTTGATCCGTAAGCAACAATGAGGTATTCGGCATCATCACAATCAAATTTTTCATACCTGACCTCTTCTCGTTCCATTTGCCTGTATTTAGCCTGTAATTTAAGGTTATGTTTTTCCTGCCTTAACGAATCGAGGTCGAGTGAAGTTATGATATTTCTTTCACGGTCATCAGTCTTTCCTGTTGTTGCCCATGAACCTGACATTTCTATAATTTCTTCGTCAGTCCACCTTGGCACCGGTTCCTGAAGCTCCACTTTTTCCATCATCTGTCCAATCATACCGTCGGAGAGTATCATAACCGGGTTTCTGTATTTAAAAGCAATCTCGAAGCCGACTTTTACAAAATCTGCCATTTCCTGCACTGATGACGGGGCAAGAACCAACATTTTGTAATCGCCATGCCCACCGCCTTTTGTCGCCTGAAAGTAGTCGGCCTGCGAGGGTTGGATTGTTCCTAAACCGGGGCCTCCGCGAACAACGTTAGCAATAACACATGGTAACTCTGCTCCGGCTATATAAGAAATTCCTTCCTGGTAAAGGCTTATACCCGGGCTCGAGGATGTTGTCATAACTTTTTTTCCGGTTGAGGCAGCGCCGTAAACCATATTTATTGCAGCAAGCTCACTCTCTGCCTGGAGGACGATCATCCCCGTTCTCTCCTCGGGCTTTTCTGCCATGAGGTACTCAATTACCTCCGACTGGGGCGTGATCGGGTAACCAAAATAGGCATCCACACCATCCCTTATGGCAGCCTCGGCAATCGCCTCATTTCCTTTCATTAATTTTAATTCACCCATTTTTTATTTTACTTTTAATTTTTAAAACTAAGCAGTTACCTTGACCCTGTAAACTGTGATTACACCATCCGGACAAACAATTGCACAGTTCGAACATCCGGTGCAAGCATCAGGATTGGCCATGTAAGCAAAATGGTAACCCTTGCCGTTTACTTCGTTTGATAATTCAATGACCTGAGAAGGGCAGGCGCCAATACATACTTCACAACCTTTGCACCTTTCAATGTCAACAACAATAGCACCTTTGACTTTTGCCATATTTATATATTTTATAATGAAAAAATATTTTAAGGCGCAATAATACAAAAATTAATTTAATGTTTGATAATACAATTTTTTTTTGCTGTAGCTTTCATTAATTTATACTGATTTTAAATTTTAAAAAACTTATCAATAATTTTTTGTGTATAAATAAAATGGCTATATTGTGGTCGTGATAATGATTAATATTTAATCGGTAAATAAATAGGAGGAATAGAGGGAATATGGGGAATAAGGGGAAATATGGGGAATAAGGGAAATCCATACGGACTCACTTCAGTCGTAAGGGGAATAAGGGAAATAAGGGGAATAAGGGAAATCCATACGGACTCACTTCAGTCGTAAGGGGAATAAGGGGAATAAGGGGAATAGGGGTTTTGACTTTTTACTTTAGCCTTTTCACTTTAGCCTTTAGCCTTTT
>CBDUSJ010000352.1:0-3339 GCA_965369845.1 uncultured bacterium
GGTTACAAGATGAAAATTTCATTTTTATAAGATCTTATTGTTTTTATACTGGACTCATAAAAGAATTTTATAATAAAGGCCGCAAATTACGATTTTATATAAAATAAAAGACAAAAACGACACAAAGTTATCCCGTATGTGTAAAATGATAAAAATACAATTTGAGATTTCCTGATTTATTGGAAATCTCAATGATGCCAAATAATAAAGAATGCCAATAAAGAATGAAGAAATATGGCAAACACTTAAAAAATTATTAATCGTTCACGTGGTTAATAAATGTATTATTCATACCGGTTTGATTGATTAACTGACATTTAACAAAATTAATTAAAAAATAATTTGTAAAAATACGAGTAATCTATGGCGTAATTTTTTATTTTAAATTTATATTTAACTTTTAATCTGTTATTAAAATACTGTGAATAGTTACGTTTTTAATTAGTATCCATGTATCCATACGTACGGACAAGTTTCACGGCTTTTTAATCTTAATCCAATTCCACAATAATTTTAGTTATACCATTTCCTTTTTCATCTTTATTATTTTCGATTTTGTTAAACTTTGTTTTGTTAAAAAATATTTAACTTTGCATAAGTTAAATTGTATTGATTTTTATTTGACTATTAATAAATTTTAGGATATGATAAAAAATGCTAAAACTACCGATTTAAAGCGCAGAATGCGCTACGCCTTAAGAGGGGGAGGCTCAAAAGCGATCGAGAAGCAAAAAGCCGGCGGAAAGCTCACTGCGCGCGAAAGAATTATTGCACTACTTGATCCAAAATCTTTTCATGAGTATGATTTGTTTGTTGAACATTCGGCTAAGGATTTTGATATGGATAAAAAATACCTTCCGGGCGATGGTGTTATCACAGGAACAGGTACAATCAGCGGGCATCCGATTTGTATCTATGCTCAGGATTTTACTGTTGCGGGCGGTTCACTGGGAATTATGCATGCCAAAAAGATCACCAAGATAATGGATCATGCCATGAAACTTAAAGTGCCTTTGATTGGAATTAACGATTCGGGCGGGGCGCGAATACAGGAAGGCGTTAATTCGCTTGCAGGTTATGGTGAAATATTTTATCGAAACACGCAAGCATCGGGTGTTATTCCACAGATTTCGGTTATCCTTGGCCCATGTGCCGGCGGCGCTGTATATTCTCCTGCGCTTACCGATTTTGTTTTTGTAGTTGAAAATATTTCGAAAATGTTCATTACAGGGCCGGAAGTTATTAAAAATGTACTTGGCGAGGAAATTTCGATGGAAGAACTCGGAGGCGCTAAAGTACATGCCGAAATTACCGGGAATGCTCATTTTTATGCCGAAAGCGAACAGGAATGTTTCGACCAAATAAAACAACTTGTTAGTTTTATACCGTGGAGTAATGTTAAAAAAGCTACTCCTTTTCCTAAAAAACATCCAAAGACCAGGAAATATAAGATTGAGGAAATGGTTCCTTCCGACCCAAAACAACCTTATGACGTAAGAAATGTTATCAGGGCAGTTTGTGATGATTCAAATTTTTTTGAGATACAGGAGCATTTTGCTGCAAATATCGTGATAGGTTTTGCAAGACTTGAAGGCGACACTGTTGGATTTGTGGCTAATCAGCCAAACGTTCTTGCCGGGGTTCTTGATGTGGATTCTTCTGATAAATCAGCGCGTTTTATCAGATATTGTGATGCGTTTAATATCCCTTTGATAACACTGGTTGACTTGCCCGGCTATTTGCCCGGAGTTGACCAGGAACACGCCGGTGTAATTCGTCATGGAGCAAAAGTATTGTATGCTTACTCTGAAGCAACTGTACCAAAAATTACTTTGATATTAAGAAAGGCTTACGGAGGAGGATATATTGCAATGTGTTCGAACCATCTTAGAGCTGATTTCGTTTTTGCTTGGCCAACTGCAGAAATCGCCGTTATGGGCCCCGAAGGCGCTGCAAATATTATCTTCAGGAAGGAAATCATGCAAGCTGAAAATCCTGATGAAGCAAGAAAACAGAAAATCAAAGAATATAAAAAGAAATTTGCAAATCCTTATGTGGCAGCAGCATACGGCTATATCGATGCTGTTATCGAACCTTCTGAATCAAGGCACTTCCTTACTCATGCACTCGAAATATCGAGCAGCAAATCTGAAGAACGCCCATATAAAAAACATGGGATTCCACCATTTTAGTGAATATCTGATGGCTGTTTTTTTCTTATTTCTTAACTAAATTGATTTTATTATGTCAAACGATAAACAGACAAAACGTTACAAAAGTATTATAGTTGATGGTGTAAAATATAAAACCAATCTCAATAAAAAATTTGAAACCCGGAAAAAATACGAACCACAACGTATAAATATAGTTCATGCTGTTATCCCGGGAACAATAAGGTCGGTATTTGTTAAACAGGGCAATACTGTTAATGCTAATGATCGATTGCTTGTTCTTGAAGCAATGAAAATGAAAAATATAATTGTTTCACCTATCGATGGAATTGTGAAAAAAGTTTATGTTAAACCTGATCAGACCGTTGTTAAAAATGAGATTTTAATTGAATTTGAGTAATATTATTAATGGTTATTCAGTGGTCATTCAATAGTCATTCAATAGTCATTCGATTGTCATTTGATAGTCATTCGATAGTCATTCAATAGTCATTCGATAGTTGTTTGAAAATAAGATTTGTTTGTTCGATATATTCCAATAACTCTTTTCTTCCGATTCCTGTTCGCGCAGAGGATATGATAATTCGGGGCAATTTTTCCCAACTTTCGGAAAGGATTTTTTTATAATCGTCAATCTTCTGTTTGATTTCTATTTGTGATAATTTATCTGATTTTGTAAAAACTATAACAAAAGGTAACTGGTTTTCACCAAGATTGTTGATAAAGTCAAGGTCAAGTTTTTGGGGAGGAATTCTAATATCGATAAGAACAAAAGTACAAAGAAGGTTCTTTCTGTTTAGAAGATAACCGCTAATCATTTTTTTCCATTTTTCGCGGTTTTTTTTTGATCTTTTAGCATATCCATATCCTGGAAGATCGACAATATACCAGTTTTTATTTATCAAGAAATGATTAATAAGTTGGGTTTTTCCGGGTTGCACCGATATTCTTGCAAGATTTTTCCGTTTACACAGCATATTTATTAATGAAGATTTTCCAACATTCGACCGTCCGATAAAGGCATATTCAGGTTTGTCGGGAGTGGGGCAATTTTGATGTGTAACATTACTTACAACGTAAACAGCTTCTTTGATTTGCATAGGGATATTAGATAGTTATAAATTAAATATAAGGTTGAACAATTTTTGATATTAATAAATTCAGACTT
>CBDUSJ010000353.1:0-3315 GCA_965369845.1 uncultured bacterium
TGAAGAAAACAAACACAGCCAATCTAATTTATTCTTATTGCAAAATAAAAATCTTAACAACATTTATATTATCCCCGGTAACTTGAATTAAATAAATACCATTGCGTAAACTCGTAAAATCAACAACCTCATTTTGTTGTTCAGTGCAGCTTGTGATTTCTTTTACATAAATAGTTTGTCCGTGCATGTTTTTTATGGTGACCATCACATTTTCCGAGGATTTATTAAAAATGAGTGTTACCAATCCATCCGATGGGTTTGGATAAATTTGAATATCATCGTTTTTATACAATACTTCATCAATACCCGGATTAAGCGGAACGTGAATTTCATCAAGATAGAGGTTGTTGCCAAATCTGTTATAGGATTCGAACATCAGCATCACATTGGGCTGAAGCTCCGGCGACAAAGGAATTTCCACACATTCGGCGCCAAAACCCTGACCACACCAATCTTCTGACGAAGCCGGATCAAAATATACATTTGTGCCGGGGGCAGTTTCAAAAATACCATTTCCATCGGGGCCATTAGCATAAATTCTTTCCCAGTTTTCGCCACAATCGTACGAAACATATACAATGAGCGAGTCTATTTGCGAATAACGCTGGGCGTAAGCATATTTAAAACGAAGTTCAGGAGACACAGCATATTCGAGATTGAGAGGTGGGCTTATAAGTCGGTCGCGTTGACTCAAATTATAGTAATTGAAAAAATTCATAAAAGCTGTGTGTTCCCCGGCAGGTGCCCAGATTGGAGTGGTAATTTCCCATGTTTTCGTGCCATCGAGATTTTCAATTGTCCAACCATTTTCTGTAAAATTTCCCGATTCAAAATCTTCGTAGAAAGGCGGTGTATATCCACCAGATTTAATATAGTTTGATTTGGTAATTGAGGCTGTGCCATTGGAGTTGCCGGCTGTCAAGGTAACGTTATACATAACGGCGCTTTGAAATTGCACCACCGGATTTTGACTGTTTGTCCCGGTTCCGTAAAGGTAAACAACATCATCGGGATTAAAGCTCCATTCCCAAGTTGTCGGACAGTAAATGCTCAGGTCGGTAAATTCAACCGCTGCGCCGGTGCAAACCGCTTGCCGGTCAGTTGTAAAATCTACTTCCGGTAATAATTCCTCACTTACTGTTATCAGGTCTTCATATATTTTTGTATCAGCACCAAATTCATTAGTAACGGTTAAAATAACGTCAAACGTTCCTGGATTTTCAAAAAGAATGCCTTCGGGATTTGACTGATTCGAAGTAGCCGGAGTCCCGTCTTCAAACGTCCATTCCCAAGTTGTGGGAACACCCACCGATAAATCGGTAAAATTTACCGGGCAGGAAGGAGGGATGATTGTTTGGTCAACAGAAAAATCTGCAAGCGGTGTGGAGTGGTACATGTCCGACTCCCACAGTCCGCGTCCGTAAGTTGCAGCGTGAATAATATCATTTTCCGGATTATCAGGGTCGTAATAAATTTCAACTTCCGTTACTCTTGCACTGGCAGGAAAACCATTATCGAACATGATCCAATCGCTCAGGAAAGCATCTTTGTAAAAAATTCCGATATTTGTCGCCAGGTAAAGTCCCTCCTGACTTCTTGCATAATAAGCAATATCCCTTTTGCTGACGTTGGGTAGCGAACCGGTGATTTTTTCCCACGAAAATCCTTTATCTGTCGATTTGTAAACGTTGTTGCCCTGAGCCATGTAAACGATATTTTCATCAAAAGGATGAGCTTCCAGATCATTAATTGAAGAACCTTCGGGAAGATTATTACTAAGATCTGTCCAAATAGGATTTTGGTTGTTGACATTATCGGAACGGAACATTTTTTTATCATCACGGGCTGCGTATAAAATATTAACATTTGCCGGCGAGCTTTCCAAAACCCGCATATCGATGCTATTCACTCCACCCAGGCTGTTGGATATTTTGACCCAGTTCGGGTTATTTGTTCTGATGTTGTGACATCTCCAAACATTTTTATATCCTACGAACATGGTGTTAGGATCTGTTTCATGCAAAAGGAAAGGAGTAACCCATGCTCCGCTTTCAGTAATTCCAAATGTGCCTTGTCCTGCAACTTTAAAACTGTTTGAGTTGTTTAGCATCCTGAAAATATCCCCGTAGTAAAGAGTTCCATAGCTTATTCCCGCGATCTCATAATCCACGAGACATTCCATCCCGTCGCCGCCAATGTTGTTCACCCAGGATGTGCCTCCCATAAAAGTGGAAGTGCCGTTATCCTGGTATCCGTTTATCACCTTGTCTCTCATCGTGGCGCTCTGGCCGATTTTATACACCTGGCCGATGGACAGTCCGTTGGAAATTTCAAACCAGCTTGAACCACCGTCGTCTGTCCAGTATATGCCGCCGTCGTTGCCTGCATAAAGTTTATTGTCCAGCGGATTATATTCAAACACATGAAGGTCTGCATGAACGGAAGGAACACCGCAATCGCCCCACCAGTGTGAACTGATCTCCCAGTTTATTCCTCCGTCAGTGGATTTGAAACAATTTACTCCGCCACCAAAAATAACATTTTCGTTTTTTGGATCTACGGCAATATCCAGGTCGTACCAGGCTTGTCCTCCTGTGCCTCCTTCACACCCCCAGCTCATGATATTCGGCGAATTCGACATTTCCTGGAAATTAATTCCTGCATCATTAGAACGGTATAAACCATGAAAGTCGGATGAGTTTGTAAGTAAAAAGTAAACCACATCAGGGTTTGCGGAAGTAACGCCAATCACGCCCCGGGCAGCGTTTGGCAAACCCGAATTGATCTCTTCCCAGCTTTCACCGGTATCGGTCGAACGATAAAAATTGCCGTTTGCCGATGCAAAAATGATGGAGGGGTCGTCAGTTTTAAATACAATTTCTTTGAAGTTGCCATTTTTTTTGCTCACCCAGTTTTCGCCGGCATCGTTTGTTTTATAAATTCCACCATTTGTCGCCGCAAGAATAAGCTCGTTGTTTTGCGGGTGCATGATCATTCTGCCAACAATTTTTGTTCCCATGCCATTATTGTACATTTCCCATGTCGTACCGCCGTCAAAACTTTTCATTACGCCAAGCCCTGCGGCATCACCGGCATCACGGTCGCCGGTGCCGATATACATAATTTTCGGATTGACATAATCGACAAGGATGGCAGAGACTCCAAGCGTTGGCAAAATATCCGTTTCGCTGGTCCATGTATTTCCACAATCGGCGGTTTCCCATAGGCCGCCTGAAGGCGCTCCGACATAAATTATCTGTTGGTCGGTAGGATGAAAAGCAATCGCGTTGAGCCTTCCCAGTCCTTTATATCCTT
>CBDUSJ010000354.1:0-3269 GCA_965369845.1 uncultured bacterium
TTTAGCCTTTAGCCTTTTCACTTTAGCCTTTAGCCTTTAGCCTTTTCACTTTAGCATTTAGCCTTTAGCCTTTTTACTTTAGCCTTTTCAACTTTAGCCTTTTCAAAATCTATCCTCAAAGCGAGAGAACAGGAATTGATGAATAAACTTATTGGTTACAAAAAGAAAAAGGCGCTCCAAAAATATTGAAACGCCTTTTTTTTATTTTAATCTTTTAATATTATGCCGCTTTTTTGGCTCCTCTAACATAGACCCACCAATAAATACCACCACAAAGTAAAGCGCCACCGACTATATTACCGAGAGTTACAGTAATTAAGTTTTGCGACCACATAGTACCCCAATTTAATACATCGGGATTATTAGCAATACTTGATGCTTCAAGCGCAGCAGGAAAATGTTTTGAAAAAATACCTGCAGGAATAAAATACATGTTTGCGATAACGTGTTCAAAGCCTGAAGTAACAAAAGCCATGATTGGGAAAAAAATTGCTAATACTTTTCCGCCTATATCCTGAGCAGCCATCGCCATCATAACAGCAAGACATACCAACCAGTTACATCCAATTGCTCTAAAGAAAAATTCAACATTATGTCCCTCAAGCGCTGCAGTTTTACCGGCTGCAATATTAATTGCAGTAGCGCCTATTGCTCCATCTGTTAAACCAGACATACGTGCAAACATCCAGGCAAGAATGACTGAACCAACAAGATTACCAATAAACACAATTACCCAATTTCTTAACAATTGTCCAAAAGTAATATCCTTATTAAATAAAGCAATTGACATAAGGTTATTACCTGTAAAAAGTTCAGAACCTGGAATGATAACTAACATAAGTCCTGTACTAAATACAGCGCCCACGAAAAATTTCTTTAGCCCAAATAATGCGGCTTCTCCACCAATTGTCCAGCCTGTTGCTACTACTGTAGCCAAATGTGCGGCGAAACCGATAAAACAACCCGCTAACAAAGCTAAGACAAATAATTTGCCAAAACTATTCGTTGCTTTTGCTTTTCCAACACTGATAAATACATTAGCAGTTTCTGCCGGTGTTAAAAAGTTTTTCATTTTTGATAATTTAATTAATAACAATTATTTAATATTTTACAAAAGTACTGTTATTTATTTAACATCAAAATTATTTAATGAATTTATAAAGATTTTAAATAATATTGAAACGATATTTTCTAATTTTAATCTCATCAAAAACATTAATTCGACCACCGGAGATTACTTTACCAAAAATAAAAAATTTCATTATACTACACTTACCTGTTTCACAAAATTCCGGGCAAAATTTATAGCAGTCCCGACCGATTTTTGTTACTTCAATAATTATTTTATTACGAATTATTATTTGATCTCCCACATAAAGATTACTTAAATTAATGTTTTTTGATGTAATATCTTCTTTAAAATCACCTTGTTGTAAATTGTAATTAATTTTATTATTAACCCTTGGGCAATGTTTCTGTTTATTAATATTTTCTATTGAAAGAATACTTATTTGATTGTTCGTTTTCCTCTTCCTGCTATTAGAAATAATACCCTGTTCGGAATCCAAAATTGCATTGTCAATTTTATTTTCAGAATTAATATTTATAGAAAAAACATATCCGGCCTTTTTCATTTTCATTTAATTTTGCAGATAACTATGAAATAATAATTCGTTGATTTCCACAATAAATATTCATTCTGTTTTCTCTTGCAAAACCAATTAAAGTAAGATTTAATTTCTCTGCAAGATTAATTGCAATATCGGTTGGGGCTCCTCTTGAAATGATAATCGGAATATCGCTTTTAGCAATTTTTAATATTATTTCTGATGAAATCCGGCAGCTTGTAATAATTATTTTATTACTTAATAAAATGTTTTGTAATAATGATTGTCCTATTATTTTATCAATGGCATTTTGTCTTCCAATATCTTCACTAAAAACAATAATATTTTTATTATCGGCAATAGCAGCGCTATGAACACCTCCCGTTTTGATAAATGTTTCTGATTTTGAACCAAAACTATTCATCAAGCGAGATACATCAGAACTTTTTATCTGAGCTGTATTATCTTTACTATTAGTGTTTTGAATATTCACCGAACAAGTATTTATTTCTTCTGTATCAATTTTAACATCTGCTTGCCATTTTTCTTGTAAAACACAAAAAATATTTAGTTTAATTACATCAATCTTTTTTTTTATTATTCCCGCTGTAAATAAATAACCATAAACTAAATTTTCAAACTCCATATTCGAACATAATAGTTTTGCTACCTTTTTATCATTAACATTTATAGTAAGATTAATTTCCTCTGTTATTTGATCAGTAATCTCTTTGCTTATATTATTAATAACTTTTATAATTTTGTATTTTTTCATAGTTTAACTGTTTTTGACACACAATACACCATGCAATATAATCTTAAATTTGCAACTTGTAATTATACTGGAAAAAGTCGAAAAGTAATACTCTTAACTCCAACTTATGCTTTTTTATTTTGATTTTTACCTTGTCTGATCTAAAAAAAAATGGGACGATTTTTTATTGAGTTGAGCTACAACGGAAAAAAATTTCACGGATGGCAGGTGCAGAATAACGCAACCACAATTCAGGGGGTTCTTGAAGAAACTATGGGGAAGTTATTTCAGCGAAAAATAAATGTTACAGGTTGTGGAAGGACAGATACCGGAGTGAATGCAAAACAGTTTTTTGCACATTTCGATATTGAAAATAATTTCGATGATGAAGGATTGAAAAATATTACTTACAGGCTGAATAAACTTCTACCGAAAGATATCGCAATTCTCAGAATTTTTCCTGTTGCGAATAATGCTCATTCACGTTTTGATGCTGTGTCGCGGACTTATAAATATTTTATAAGTCGTGAAAAAGACCCTTTTTGGGGTGAATTTTCGTGGTATTTATACGGTGATCTCGATGTTGATAAAATGAATAAAGGTGCAGAAATTTTATATGATTATGATGATTTTACGAGTTTTTCGAAATTACATACGCAGGTGAAAACCAATATCTGTAAAATTATAAATGCCGGATGGAAAGAGGAAAGTAAAATGTTGATTTTTACAATTACCGCCGACCGTTTTTTAAGAAACATGGTCAGGGCAATAGTAGGAACGCTTGTTGATTTGGGGCGAAACCGTATTTCACTGAAAGAGTTGCAAAAAATTATTGAAAGCAAAAATCGCTGCAATGCCGGCTTTTCCGTCCCGGCGCAAGGCCTTTTTCTTACAAGAGTTGAATATCC
>CBDUSJ010000355.1:0-3231 GCA_965369845.1 uncultured bacterium
GCAGGAGGAAAAATGAAAGAAACCGGCACTTTACATTGGCAATCACCAAATACAGGTGCTACCAATGAAAGTGGGTTTACTGCCCTTCCCGGCGGTTACCG
This sequence comes from uncultured bacterium, assembly GCA_965369845.1. GTDB lineage: Bacteria > Bacteroidota > Bacteroidia > Bacteroidales > 4484-276 > CBDUSJ01. The sequence continues at coordinate 102 of CBDUSJ010000355.1, forward strand.
TAATACAGGTGGTCATTTCTGCAACCTCACTCTCTGCAACTTCTTTTGGCCGTCGAATGATTTAGGCCAAGGAATCGCCCCGTACTGGAAGCTCTACTTTGACGAAGAAAGCTTCTACCGTTACGACATCGATAAGGACATGGGTCTTTCAGTTCGTTGCTTGCAGGATTAGGTGTTCACAGAAGCTTATACAGGGTGCAAAGGCACACTGCATTATTTACCCCGTGAAATTTCGATAGAAATATTTCACAGAGAGAAAATTGAATGAGTCAACTATACCGCTTCTATTTTAAGTATCAGACCTGACCGGTACCGGTCAGGTCTTTTTCACATTAGCCCAGTTATTCATGTTTAGCCCAGTCCTTCAGGGCTGGGATTAAAAGAAATAAGATAAAAAAAAACGGAGGGCGTTTACGCCCTTACAAACAAACCAAAAAGACGTGTGATTATATTAATCCAAAAGTTACCAGGTGTATTAATCGACAAGTTTGTAGATTGTAGATTAACGATTGCAGAAGTGGAAAATCCACGATAAATCTGAAATAAATCTGAAATCAAAAATCAGCCTGCCCCGCCTGCCTCGTGAAATCATTTTTCTATTTCACTGGTGTAGCTTTAGCGTATCGGGGTTAATCTTAAATCGTTAATCAATTTGTTTTTAAGCTCTGCTGCGCTATGTTATTTTCTTTAAAATGAGCCTTTCTGACAAACCGGGTTTTTCTAAATAAAATAATAGAATTACATCCTCTCAGGCACATCAATACCCAGCATTCTCATTGCCAACTTAATTACGTTTCCGCAAAAACCTGCAAGCATTAAGCGGAAGGGTGCCAGACTTTTATTTTCAGGTTTTAAGATAGGAATCTCCTGGTAGAATTGATTAAATTCCCTGGCAAGTTCGTAAACATAATTTGCTATCAATGCAGGGCTGTAATTGTCGCCGGCCTCTTTTATCACAGTAGGAAAAAAATTGAGTATCTTCAACAGTTCCTTTTCTTTTTTAATAAGTTTTTTGGGGAAACCGAATGATTTTGTATTCACTCCGATTTCATCAGCTTTCCTGAACAAAGACCTGATACGTGCATGGGTATATTGAATAAACGGGCCGGTGTTTCCGTTAAAATCTATTGATTCTTTCGGATTGAAAAGCATTGTTTTTTTAGGGTCAACTTTAAGTATGAAATATTTCAGCGCTCCAAGGCTTATCATCCGAAACAGTTTGCCTTTTTCTTTTTCCGAAAATTTTTCAATTTTACCGAGTTCTTCTGTTGTTTCTTTCGCTGTACCGTACATTTCATCCATCAGGTCGTCGGCGTCAATTACCTTGCCCTCGCGCGATTTCATTCTGCCATGCGGAAGTTCAACCATGCCATACGACAGGTGAACAATATTATCAGCCCATGCTTCTCCGAGTTTTTTAAGGATAATTTTGAGAACATCAAAATGATAATTTTGTTCGTTTCCAACAACATAAATCAGCTTTTCGGGATCGTATTCGTCATAACGCAGTTTGGCAGTTCCAATATCCTGGGTAATATAAACCGATGTTCCATCTGCCCTTAGCAATAATTTTTCATCAAGGCCTTCATTAGTCAGATCGCACCATACCGAGCCATCATTCTTTCTGAACAGAATTTTATTTTTAAGGCCCTTTTCAATAAGTTCTTTTCCTAAAAGATATGTGTCCGACTCGTAGTAAATTTTATCGAAATCAACTCCAAGCTTCCGGTATGTTTCATCAAAACCCTGATAAACCCATTCGTTCATTTTTTTCCAGAGAGAACGGATTTTTTCATCACCCGTTTCCCATTTTCTCAACATTTCCTGTGCTTCAATCATCAGCGGCGCTTCCTTTTCGGCAATCTCTTTTTCTTTACCTTGTTCCACCAAATTCATAATTTCGGCTTTATAAAACTGCTCAAACATCACATAATATTTGCCAATCAAATGGTCGCCCTTCATGCCGGAAGATTCAGGAGTTTCACCATTTCCCCATTTCAACCATGCCAGCATCGACTTACAAATGTGGATACCACGATCGTTTACCAGGTTTGCTTTAATCACATTTCTGCCATTGGCTTGTAAAATATTTGCAACCGAATAGCCGATAAGATTATTTCGGATATGCCCGAGATGCAAAGGTTTATTTGTGTTTGGCGAAGAATATTCGACTACTATCTTGTTGTCTTCCATTTTTTCAGACAAACCGTAGTTTTCATCCAAATAATTATTTTTAAAGAAACTAATCCAAAAAGTATCATCAATAATTAAGTTCAGAAAACCTTTTATCACATTGAATCTGCTGACCTCTTTAAGATTATCGACAAGATATTGCCCTATTTCCTGGGCCGTTTGTTCCGGAGATTTTTTAGAAAACCTCAACAGGAGAAAAACCACTATTGTCAGGTCGCCATCGAACTCATGCCTTGTTTTTTGTATGCCAATAACTTTTTCTTCTATTTCTTTTTTATAAAGAGCTTTTACAGCTTCAACAGCTTTTGCCTGAAGAATTTTTTCTATCATTTTTAATTTTTTAGGATGAATGGCAAAAATACACTGATTTTTTGAACAGGCAATTTTGGAGAAGAGTCAAGAGAAATGAATCAAAAGATAAAAGGTGCCCATGCCTGAAATAAGTTGACAAATTTGTACACCAAAAAAATAAAAAAAAGGTTAAAAACGGTCAACGCTATTCAGGCATGGTCAAATTTTCCGGAACGTCAAACATCAAAATATCCTTGTCTTTATCTTTTTTAAATTAAAACTATCCTTCATCTTCTTGTTTTTGTTTTTGCTTTACTTCCTTATGAATTACTTTTGCTTTTTCATGATCCAGGTTACCTTTCATTCCTTTTTCTCTTTCATCAAGTTTTTGAATTGAAGTCTGACTTCCATATATGATTAAATTATCTCCTTCTTTGATCTTTACCTCTTTGTTTGGGGTTCCTATATAAAGTCCGTTTGATCTTTCAATTCCAAGTACTGTTATACCTTCATTCCTCAAATTACTCTCTAACAATGTCTTTCCTTCTATCCAATCATTTTTTCTAACATTAAGTTCTGTGACTTCATATTCACCTGTAAGCTTTAATAATGAAGCATAATCACGAGTTTGTATATTTGTAAATGT
>CBDUSJ010000356.1:0-3227 GCA_965369845.1 uncultured bacterium
TTTTTGGCTCTATTTAAAAACGTTGTTGTTGTATTTTCTTACATTTGGCTTAATATTTGGAATAGGCATATGTGGTTGATGATTAATTACTTATATGATTGATGTTTGTTCTTTGCAATATCTATCAACACAAAATTTATTTGCATTAGAGGAAAATGATTTATTTTCATACGAAAAAAAATGTAACACAAAGATTATTAGAACATTAATTTTATCATGCCAAACTGCTATATTTATACCAACAACGTTTTTAAATAGAGCTAAACTTTTTAACTCTTAAACTTTTTAACTCTTAAACTTTTTAACTCTTTAACTTTTCAACCATTTAACCATTTAACAATTTAACCTTTCAACTCTTTAACTCTTAAACTCTTAAACTTTTTACCGTTTTATTAAATATTAGTATCTTGCGCGGTTTTTTATAAAAGGATAATTAATTTTTACAAAATGAATTTTACTGCAAAAGAAATCGCAAAATTACTTAACGGCAAAGTAGAAGGTAACACAGAAACAACGGTAATCAAATTAGCCAAAATTGAGGAGGGCGAACCCGGCTCTTTGTCATTTCTTGCTAATCCAAAATACACGCAATATTTATATACCACCAAAGCCTCAATTGTAATTGTAAGTAAAGATTTTAAACCCGAAAAAAAGGTTGATGCTACATTAATAAAAGTGGACAACGCTTACTCTGCTTTTGCCCGCTTACTCGAACTTTATAATAAAATTAAACTTGATAAAAAGGGAATTTCATCAGGAGCTTTTATTTCTGATTCTGCAAAAACAGGAAATGACGTTTATATCGGCGATTTTACTTACATCGGTAAAAATGTTGAAATAGGCGATAACTCAAAAATATATCCTCATGTTTACCTTGGCGATAATGTAAAAATTGGAAATAATACAACCATATTTGCCGGAGTAAAAATCTATTCTGATAATTTTATCGGAAATAATTGTGTGATACATTCGGGGGTGATAATCGGTAGCGACGGATTTGGGTTTGCTCCGCAGGAAGATAATAATTACAAAAAGGTTGCACAGATAGGAAATGTTATAATCGAAGATAACGTGGAAATTGGCGCTAACACAACTATCGACCGTGCTACTTTAGGTTCAACAATAATACGCAAAGGAGTAAAACTCGATAATCTTATTCAGGTTGCACATAATGTTGAAATTGGAGAAAACACCGTAATTGCAGCGCAAACAGGAATTTCAGGTTCTACCACTATCGGGAAAAATTGTATGATTGCCGGACAGGTAGGTATTATTGGCCATCTTAATATTGGGAATAACGTTAAAATTGCTGCGCAGTCGGGAGTTTCAACAAACTTAAAAGACGATGCTATTGTTTTTGGCTCCCCTGCATTCGAAGCAGGCAGATACAAGAAAGCTTATGTTCATTTTCGGAATTTACAAAAAATAGTTAAAAGAATTGACGAGCTTGAAAAAGCCCTGAAACAAAAGGGATAAATTCAACTCCGGAAATTTTCTTTTCATTCATTTACATCTTCCTTTTTCATTTTTATAAATTTAATACTTTTGTAGCCAAAAAATAATATTTTAATTTTGTTTGATTATTATGAAAAAACAAAAGACAATAAAAAACCCTGTATCTGTTTCGGGTTATGGTTTACACACCGGCGTTATGGCCACAATAACATTTAAACCTGCACCCGAAAACCATGGTTTTCAATTTAAACGCACCGATTTGAAAAACAATCCGGTAATTCCGGCAAATGTAAAATATGTTTCCGATACATCCAGGGGCACATCGCTCGAAAAAGATGGTGTCGGGATTCAAACTGTCGAACACGTGCTGTCTGCGCTTACCGGTCTTGATTTGGATAATGTGCTGATTGAGATTGATGGTCCGGAAATACCAATTATGGACGGAAGTGCAGGTCATTTCGTTGAAGCGCTGAAGAAAGCTGAATTTGTTGAACAAAATAAAAAACGCGAATATTTTGTTGTTGACACCGTAATTAGTTATACCGACCCTGATAAAAAAATTGAAATACTGGCAATTCCAAGCAATAATTTCAAGGTATCGGTAATGATCGACTTTGAAACAAAAGTTCTTTCAACACAAAATGCCAACCTTAACCGGATTGGCGATTACGCCAAACAGATTGCGTCATGCCGTACTTTTGTTTTTCTTCACGAATTAGAATATCTTCTTAACAATAATCTTATCAAAGGCGGTGATATAAGTAATGCAATTGTTTTTGTAAATAAAACTGTTGATCAGGAAGAACTTGATCACCTTGCAGAATTATTTAACAAACCAAAAGTTTCTGTAAAAACAGAAGGTATTCTTAATAATATCGACCTGAAATTCCCGAACGAACCCGCCAGGCACAAGCTGCTCGATATAATCGGAGATATTACTCTTGCCGGAAAACATATAAAAGGGCATATTATTGCCACCCGCCCCGGGCATTCTGCAAATATCAAGTTTGCTGAAATTTTGAAAAGGCAAATTGAAAAATCAAATTCCGAACTCGAAATTCCGAAATATGACCCAAATAAAAAACCGGTTTACGATATTAATGCAATAAAAAAACTATTACCTCACCGACCTCCATTTCTTTTTATTGACAAAATCATCGACATTAGCGACAAACATGTTGTCGGGATTAAAAATGTAACCATGAATGAAGCGTTCTTCGTTGGCCATTTTCCTAATGAACCCGTGATGCCGGGTGTTCTTCAGATTGAGGCAATGGCACAAACCGGCGGCATACTTTTGTTGAGTACGGTTCCCGATCCTGAAAATTATATAACCTATTTTCTGAAAATTGACGATGTTAAATTCAGGAATAAAGTTGTTCCCGGAGACACTTTAATTTTCAGCCTCAATTTGCTTGCTCCAATCAGAAGAGGACTTTTCCACATGAAAGGAGTTGCTTATGTTGGAAACAAAATTGTTATGGAAGCAGTAATGCTTGCGCAAATAATTAAAAGACAATTAAAATGAATCAACCCTTAGCATACGTCCATCCGCAGGCAAAGGTTGCCAAAAATGTTGTTATCGAACCTTTTGTAAATATCGAAAAAAATGTCGAGATTGACGAAGGCACATGGATAGGTTCAAATGTAACTATCATGGAAGGTACAAGGATCGGGAAAAACTGCAGAATATTTCCCGGCGCCGTAATTTCAGCTATCCCACAAGACTTAAAATTTGCAGGCGAAGATACAATAGTTAAAATCGGCGACAA
>CBDUSJ010000357.1:0-3217 GCA_965369845.1 uncultured bacterium
TTAATAGGAAAGATTTATGAAGAAAAGGGAAATTCGGAAAGGGCAAATGAAATATATATTCAGACTTTGAAAATAAACTATGAGTTGGGTAACAGGCGCGAAATAGCAGAAACTCTGTCTTTTATTGGTCAGAATCTTAGTGAAAGATCAGATTTTAAAAATGCAATTGCTTATTTCAGACAGAGCCTGATGATAGCAAAAGAAATAGGAAAAAAGCCGGAAATCAGAAACAATTATAAAGACCTTGCAATAAACTATGCCGCTCTTCACCAGTTCGATAGCGCCGATAAATATATTTGTTTATATTCCATACTTGAAGATTCGTTACGTGTGAATATTGCAGAGTTGGATATTGTAACAAATACTGCAAAGATAATTCAAGTACCGGAAAATAATAAAACCGAGTTAATTGAAGATGAAGAGGAAAAAAATGGCAACATGCTAAAAGTTATCCAGATAACATTTATTTTTTCAACAGTATTTATTACAGGCCTGATTGTTATTATTTTTGTCCTTTTAGCAATGATGCTGATTTTGAAAAGGAGAAAGAAAAAAATATAACTGATTTTATGAATGAATTTAAAGTTGCATTATGAGTAGAATTGGCGGAGTTTTTAAGAAATACCCCCGTACTTTCTGGGTGGCAAACACTATGGAGCTTTTTGAGCGATGGGCATGGTACGGTATGTTTATGTTACTGGCGCTATATCTTACCGGTTCGAAAGATACCGGCGCTCTTGGTTTTACACAGGAGCAGAAAGGTTACCTGATGGGGCCAGTTGTGGCAATTTTATATTTTTTGCCGGTAATCACAGGTGCTATTGCCGACAGGTACGGATATAAAAGAGTTTTGATAGTGGCGTATATAATTTTGGCGAGCGGTTACTTTTTTATGGGAATATTCAAAACATATTTTTCGGTATATGTTGTATTTCTGTACGTGGCAGTAGGAGCAGCATTATTTAAACCGATAATATCCGCTACTATAGCCAAAACTACCGATGACGAAACTTCCTCTATCGGGTTTGGAATATTTTATATGATGGTAAATATCGGGGCATTTATCGGGCCGGTTGTAGCATCCAAAATGCGTGAAAACAACTGGCAGTTCATTTTTATAACATCCTCAATTGTTATTCTTGTTAATATGATAATTGTGTTACTTTTTTTTAAAGAACCGGAACGTAAAAAAAGTACCGAACCGCTGGGAGAATCAATTTTAACTATTTTTAAAAATATCCGAACTGCATTAAGCGACATAAAACTGTTGCTCTTTCTTATAATAATAATTGGCTTTTGGTCGATGTACAACCAACTTTTTTATACTCTGCCAATATTTATCGATCAATGGATGGATACTTCCGTAGTTTATAATTTTATTTATTCATTTGCACCGGGATTCGCAAAGGCTGTAGGGACGCCTGAAGGAACCATAGCGCCTGAAATGATGTCGAATCTTGACGCTATGTACATTGTGATATTTCAAATTCTTGTATCGGCTATTGTTATGAAATTCAAACCTCTTAACGCCATGATGTCGGGTATTTTGGTGAATGCGATTGGCCTTAGTCTGACATTTTATACAAATAATCCATTTTTTCTGTTTTTTTCTATCCTGATTTTCGGGCTTGGTGAAATGGCCAGTTCTCCAAAGATAATCGAATATATCGGTAAAATTGCGCCAAAAGAAAAAGTTGCATTGTACATGGGAGCTTCATTTATCCCAATGGCCGGCGGGAATTTTTTTGCCGGTATTCTCTCGGGAGATGTTTACGGAAGCATGTCTGATAAAATAACTTTATTGCAGAAAGAGGTTACAGCGAGAGGTTTTTCAATTCCTGAAATTTCCGACACGTTTACACAAAATAATTATATTCACCGTGCATGTGAATTAATGGGTATGAACGAGCATGAATTAACACAGTTTCTATGGAACACTTATGATCCCTCAAAAATCTGGGTGGTTTTCGGGGGTATTGGTTTAGCCACAGTTATATTACTTTTTCTTTATGATAAATTGATACTAAAAAAAAATCGTAATTTTGGATTGAAAATAAAAGTTTGAATTAATAGCGTATTAAAATTAAATAAAGATGGAATTATATTTAAAGATACCGGAAACAGTTTATGAAGCTATACAATTTCCCGAAAATCAAAAAGAAAAAATGCTTTTATCGGAATTAGCTTTTTTATTATATGAAAAACACATACTATCATTTGGTAAAGCAAGAGAATTGTCTAACATGACTAAATGGGAATTTCATGAAGAATTGGGAAGAAGGAAAATAGAAAGGCATTACAACCATGAAAGTTTTGAAGAAGATTTGAGATATGGAAACGAATAAGATTATTTCTGATTCATCTCCCTTAATTAATCTGGCAAAAATTGATAAGCTGGAGTTATTAGAAAATCTATTTGGAAAAATTATTATTCCTTCTGCCGTTTATAATGAGGTAATCAATGATTCACAACAAAAAAATGGAAGCGCTGAAATTATTGAATTAATAGAAAATAAGATTGTTCAAATAAAACAAGTTGATAATATTAATCTTGTAAAAGCTTTAAGACGAGATTTAGATTATGGGGAAGCAGAAGTAATTGCACTTGCGTTAGAAATTGATGCCGATTTAGTATTAATTGATGAAACTGATGCACGAAGAGTTGCTGAAACTTATTCCTTAAAAATGACAGGCTTTATAGGAATTTTGATTAAAGCATATCATAAAGGATTGATAACTAATTTTAAATACACCCTTGATTTGGCTATTAAAAGGGGTTTTTGGATAAATAGAAACTTTTATAAAAGTATTTTAAATAATATGAAAATTCATCCATAATAAAATAATGACAGAAAAAATAAAATATTGGATTGATTTGGCAGAATATGATTTAGTTACTGCCAATGCAATGTTAAAAAGCAAAAGCTCTATTTGAATGGATAAAAGAGAAATTATCGAGAAACTAAAAAAATATACAATTCTATTAAATCAACATTTTCATGTTGATAAAGTTGTTTTATTTGGTTCTTATGCTAAAGGAACACAACATCAGGATAGTGATATTGACGTAGCCGTTATCGTTAATAGTTTTGACGGAGATTATTTATCATTTATTCCATTATTATGGAAAATTCGCCGTGAAGTGGATGACAGAATAGAACCCAAACTGTTTATACGCAATGATGATTCAAGTGGTTTTTCCATACGGATTCCCTTC
>CBDUSJ010000358.1:0-3215 GCA_965369845.1 uncultured bacterium
TACCAGACTCATAAATTTATTAAAATTGTTAATCATGAAAGAGCTAATACCTTTTCTTAAAAATCTTAAAGAAAATAATAATCGTGAATGGTTCAATGAAAACAAATCTGAATATAATAAGTCGCGCAAAATTCTTGAAGAATTTACAACGGAAGTTATAAACGGAATATCAGTATTTGAAAGAGAAATTAGCACACTGACTCCGAAAGATTGTATTTTCAGGATTTACCGGGATGTTCGTTTTTCGAAAAACAAGGAACCTTACAAAACCAACATGGGTGTATTTATAAATAGGGGAGGCAGGAAGAGCAAATTTGCCGGGTATTATTTCCATATCGAACCGCAAAACTCATTTATTGGCGGCGGTGTTTGGATGCCACCTTCGGATGTGTTAAAAGCAGTACGTTCCGAAATATTTTATTTTACTGATGAGTATAAAAAAATTATAAATGAGCAACTATTTGTTAAACTCTTCGGAGAGGTTCAGGGCGATAAACTCAAAAGGCCCCCAAAAGATTTTCCACCGGATTTCACGGATGTCGAACTCATCAAATTAAAAAGTTATATTGTTGGCTATAAAGTTAGCGACGAGACAGTAGCAGATGCCGGTTTTTTACAAAAGGTAATCCGTATATTTGAGGTTATGAGTCCTTTTACAAGTTTTTTGAACAGGGGAATAGAAAATATCTGATTTCCCGATTCATAGGAAATATAAATTACACCAAATTAATATCGAATAACGTTGCGCCTTGCAAGTCCATGTCAACGAAAAATTTTCAAATATCGGTAATGGCTGCAAACAGGAAACTGTAGTCCAGAGGAACCGGATGCGGGAAAGCCGTTTGTCTGGATCTGTGGGGGAGCGGTGAGGTAACGAGCCGCTCTTCCCGGAAAATATTAATACCTGTAATGATCGGGTTTAAAAGGCCCATCAACCGGCACGCCAAGATAATCAGCCTGTTCCTGGGACATTTTAGTAAGTTTTACACCGATATGCTCGAGATGCATTCTTGCAACTTCTTCATCAAGATATTTCGGAAGCCTGTAAACATCGAGCTTACAATTATTCCTGTTTTTCCAAAGATCGAGTTGAGCAAGAGTTTGATTAGTAAATGAATTACTCATCACAAATGAAGGATGACCGGTTGCACAGCCAAGATTTACGAGGCGTCCTTCGGCAAGAAGATAAATCGAATGTCCGTCGGGGAACCTGTATCTGTCAAGCTGAGGTTTGATATTTTCTTTTACAATCCCGGGGAATGATTCAAGTTGAGCAACCTGTATCTCGTTATCGAAATGACCGATGTTGCACACTATCGATTCATCTTTCATTTTTTTTATATGTTCAATCGTGAGAACGTCTTTATTTCCCGTTGAGGTAACAAAAATATTACCTTCTTTAAGAGCTTCTTCTATGGTTGTTACTTTAAATCCTTCCATTGAAGCCTGCAATGCACAAATGGGATCTATTTCGGTAATTATTACCCTGGCGCCAAATGCCTTCATTGATTTTGCCGAGCCTTTACCAACATCGCCGTAACCAAGAATAACAACAACCTTTCCGGCTATCATCACATCTGTTGCTCTTTTAATTCCGTCTGCAAGCGATTCGCGACATCCGTAAAGATTATCAAATTTTGATTTTGTTACCGAATCATTCACGTTGATAGCGGGAGCAAGCAGCTCGCCTTTTTCTTTCATTTGATATAGCCGGTGAACGCCTGTGGTGGTTTCTTCCGAAATACCTTTCCATTCTTCAGCCGTCCTGTGCCATTTATTAACATCTTCGATATAGATATTCTGAAGCGTTTTTAAAATTGCTTTTTCTTCCTCGATATCAGTTTTCTTTTTAAGTAAATCAGGATTATTTTCTACCTTATATCCCAAATGGATCATCAGGGTAGCATCTCCACCATCATCAACAACAAGGTTTGGCCCTTTTCCACCGGGGAAAGAAAGAGCCTGGCTTGTACACCACCAGTATTCGTCAAGCGTTTCGCCTTTCCATGCAAAAACCGGCACACCGCGCACTGCAATAGCTGCAGCGGCATGATCCTGGGTTGAAAAAATATTACAACTGGACCATCTTACGTCTGCGCCTAATGCAATTAAAGTCTCAATCAAAACGGCTGTTTGTATTGTCATGTGCAAAGAACCACTGATCCTTGCGCCTTTAAGCGGTTTTTCGATAGAATATTTTTTTCTTACCGCCATCAATCCCGGCATTTCTTTTTCTGCAATTTCAATTTCTTTTCTTCCCCAATCTGCAAGAGAAATATCTGCAATTTTATATTTCAGGTCTTTATCAATAATTAAATTTTCCATTATCTTTGTACTTTATAAATTTGTGGCCGCAAAAGTAATAATTTGTTTATAAAACTATAAAAATATAATAATTATGTGTGGACGTTTTTCATTTGCCCCCGACCTAAAAATTGTTAACGAACATTATGGTATAACAATAAATGAAGGTGATTATAAACCAAATTATAATTGTGCTCCATCGCAAATTTTACCGGTTATTTGCGGTGAAAACCCTGAAAAATTAAGCTATTTTATTTGGGGGTCGATACCTCTTTGGGCAAAGGATAAAAGTATCGGGAACAGAATAATCAATGCCAGGGGAGAAACAATCACAAAAAAAGAATCCTTTAAAAATTCGTTCAGAAGAAAAAGATGCCTGATCCCCGCTGATGCATTTTACGAATGGAAATCAGTAAAACAAAAAAAACGAAGAACACCTTTCAGGATTTTCCTGAAAGACTCTCCTTTGTTTTCGATGGCAGGTATCTGGGATCAATGGCAGTCATACGACGGCAGTATAATAAAAGTATTTTATATAATTACTACCACCCCAAACGAACTGATTTCGCAAATACATAACCGAATGCCGGTAATTCTTAAAAAAGAACACGAAAAAATTTGGTTAAATAAAAACAAAGAGGATGTTTTGCTTGGACTTTTAAAACCCTATCCTTCACAAGAAATGGATGCTTATGAAATTTCAGAACTGGTGAATTACACGAGCAACAATTCTCCGGAAATCACAAAACCTGCAACATAGAAAGTATCTGATAACCAGAACTCGCGAAAATTGTAGTATTGTAAATTAAAATCGCATTAGTGTCAATGGTTAAATTGTTAAATTGTTAAGCCACAACAATGTAACAATATAACAATTTTTCCAAATAATTTAAGTGCCCCCTGATACATTT
>CBDUSJ010000359.1:0-3206 GCA_965369845.1 uncultured bacterium
GCGGGCATAGATCGCATCTGATCAGGTACCTGTCAAGTTTTTCATAATAAAGAGCTTCTTTCATCATTAAGAATTTTTTAAAAATTATTTCAAATTTACAATTTCAGTCCCGCAAATGCGAGAGAAACATTTATTAATATTTTTATTGTTACGAAGCGAAGGTAATAATTTTTTATTTTTTCAGGGCTATAAAAAAAAATTTTTTCAAATTTTAGCTCATTTCAAATTTCTTCAATTGTTCGTATCAGAACACCGTGTGTTCGGGTTCGAACAAATATTTTCAACAACTAATAATAATAATTTTTCAAACTATTGGAATATAATCTTTTAATAAACAAGGTATATTTGTTGTTTATAAAAAATATTTTGATAATTAATTTTTGTATGGTAAAAAAGTTGATACCTGTTTTTTTTATAATTCTTTTGTTTTTTTCAGTTTCTCTTTTGGCTCAGGTTAAAAGTTATACAACAAAAAAAATTCAGGAAAACGCACCGTTTATCGACGGGGTATTGAATGATAAATGCTGGAATCTGGTAGAGTGGGGCGATGATTTTGTTCAACGCGAGCCTTACGAAGGAAAGGAGCCTTCTCAGGAAACTTATTTTAAAATTCTCTATGATGATAATAATCTTTATGTAGGGATTTTTGCACACGACAGTACACCGGAATTGATTGAAAGGCGGCTCTCACGTCGTGATGGCTTTGAAGGCGATTGGGTTGAAATAAATATCGACAGCTATTATGATAAGATGACAGCGTTTTCGTTCACCGTTAATGCTGCAGGAGTAAAAGGAGATGAGTTTATTACCGATGACGGCGATATGTGGGATGTTACATGGGACCCGATTTGGTATGTGAAAACAAACATAACCGATTCGGGCTGGATTGCTGAAATGCGTATTCCTTTCAGGCAACTTCGTTTTGGAAAAAAGGATAATCATATTTGGGGTATTCAGCTAACACGACGGTTCTTTCGTAAAGAAGAAAGATCAACCTGGCAATTTATTTCAAAAGAGGAAAACGGCTGGGTTTCTCATTTTGGCGAGTTGCATGGTATAAAAAATATAAACCCTAAAAAACCTTTTGATCTGATGCCTTATGGTGTTGCAAAGCTGGAATCCTATAAAGAAGAAAAAGGGAATCCGTTTGCCACAGGAAATGAATTTTCATTGAATGCAGGACTTGATGGTAAAATAGGCCTTACCAACGATTTGACACTTGATTTGACAATAAATCCTGATTTCGGGCAGGTTGAGGCTGACCCTTCGGTAGTTAACCTTACAGCTTTTGAAACTTTCTACCGGGAGAAACGGCCTTTTTTTATCGAAGGAAAAAATATTCTGAATTTTCAGATTAGCGGCGGCGGTAATTCTTATTCCATGGATAACTTGTTTTATTCAAGACGAATCGGCAGAAATCCTCATTATTATCCCGACCTTAACAGTGAAGAATATGCCGATATTCCGGAAAACACCACAATATTGGGCGCTGTTAAAATAACAGGTAAAACAAAAAACGGATTTTCCATAGGTGTTCTTGAAAGCCTGACTCAACGGGAAAAAGCCGAAATTGACCTGAGCGGTGATAGGCGAAAAGAAGAAGTAGAACCTTTGACGAATTATTTTGCAGGACGTGTGGAAAAAGATTTTGATAAAGGAAATACAATTTTAGGTGGAATGATCACTTCCACAAACAGGAAAATTGAAAATGTAAATATCGATTTTCTGGCAAAAAACGCTTATTCGGGAGGCATCAACTTTGCGCATTACTGGAAAAACAAGGCATGGAAGGTTGGTTTGAAAGCTGTGATAAGTTCTGTAAATGGCGATTCCGCAGCGATTACAAATATCCAAAGGTCGCCTGTGCATTATTTTCAGCGTCCGGATGCTGATTATGTTGAAGTTGATTCGTCGAAAACCTCATTACAAGGTCATGGTGGCACTGTTGAGTTTGGTAAATATGGCGAAGGTCATTGGCGTTTTGTTACTTGGGTTACATGGCGTTCTCCCGGCCTTGAACTGAACGATGTTGGTTATCTTAGATGCGGTGATGAGATTTTCCAGGTGTTATGGATTGCTTATCGGATTTGGGAACCATTCAGCATCTTCAGGAGTTTGAACTTTAACTTCAATCAATGGTCGGGATGGGATTTTGGCGGAAGAAGTACTTTTAAAGGTAGTAATATAAATTTCAATATGAAATTTAAAAACTACTGGGGATTTCATGGAGGGTTTAATGTCGAAGGGTTTTCACTCTCGAAGTCGGCGCTTAGAGGAGGGCCTTCATTAAAATCCCCCGGTGGATATAATTTCTGGATGGGTGTTGGTTCGGATGAAAGAAAAAAAATTGTTTTTGCTGTTGATTTCGGATTTTATAATCAGTTCCAAAATGCAGGCAGGTTCAGGGATATTAGTTTATATGTCAGATACCGTCCGAGTGATGCTTTAAAACTAACAGTATCGCCTTTCCTTGCCCTTAATAATTACAAAATTCAATATGTTACAACTGCTGATTATGATAACAAAGACCGGTATATTACGGCCAGTATAGACCAGACAACCTTCGGTTTCACGTTTCGCGCTGATTACAGCATAACACCCGATCTTTCGATTCAGTACTACGGCCAGCCATTTATCTCGTCAGGAGATTATTCTAAATTCAAAAGAATTACCGATCCGCTGGCAAGCAAATTTCAAGATAGCTTTCATCTTTTTACAGAAAATGAAATAAGCTACAATGAAGAAAATGAAATCTACGAGGTGGACGAAAATCATGATGGTGTTGTGGATTACGATTTCGAGAATCCGAATTTTAATTTTATGCAGTTTAGATCGAATCTGGTATTGCGTTGGGAATATATTCCCGGTTCAACTCTTTTCTTTGTATGGACACAGGGCAGAACAGACGTAACTTCTCTCGGTGAGTTCAGGTTCAGAGACGATTTTAACGACCTTTTCTCAACGCATCCTCATAATGTTTTCCTTATAAAATTGTCTTACAGGTTTCAGTTATAACAAATGAAAATTTCTTAACAAATTATTATTTTTGAATCCATCCATCCATCAATCCATACGGACTCCTTTCAGTCGTATGGACAAGTTTGGGGAATCCATCCATCCATAACGGACTCCCTTCGGTCGTAAGGGGAATAAAGGAAATAATAGGGGTTTAGCCTTTCCACTTTCGCCTTTAGCCTTTCCACTTT
>CBDUSJ010000360.1:0-3167 GCA_965369845.1 uncultured bacterium
ATTAAAATGGATAATGAAATGTTTAATAATAAATTATTAACAGATGAAATACTTGCTATTTTTGCAACAATTTGGTGCGAAACTAAAACTTTAGGCATTTTAGACACTCCAAACTTTAGGCACTGATTAGTTACATCTGCATAATACTCTTATTTGTAACAAAAAACTACCGTTTTTTAAAAACTGAAATATATGAATCAGGTATAATTATCGTTAACATTTTATGAAGATTATGAAACTTACAAATAACACCGGTTATCTGACAATTCTGATTCTGCATTTTTTTATGTCGATAGCATTTTGCCATAGCGCCTATTCCCAGTCATCAGGCATTAGTGGTGTTGTAAAAGATAAAAAAACAGGCGAACCGGTATCGAAAGCTGAGATTATTTTGAAACCGGGAAACATTGGCACGATTAGCGACGTTTCGGGAAATTTTGTTTTTCAGAAGCTTGAAGCCGGAAATTACGAAATTACAGTTTATCATCTCGGATATAAAAAGAAACAAAAAACAATCAGCCTGAAACCTGGTGAAATTAAAATCCTGGAAATAAACCTCGATAAAAAGATTCGTATTTTGCCTGTTGTGGAAATTTATGAAGCCAAACTTGAAAACGAGCCATATATTGTAAATGTCATCGATCAGGAGACTATCGAACGTCTTGCTGCCAGAGGCGCCGGTGAAATTCTTCGAAGCGAGCCTAACGTATCCGGGATTAGAAAAGGCGGAGGAAATATCGACCCGGTGATCCGCGGCCTGAAATCAGGACAGCTAAATGTGCAAAGCAACACAGGGCAAAAAATTGAGGGGGGGTGTCCTAACAGAATGGACCCTGCATCTTCGCACATCAACATAAACGACATCTCAAAAATTGAAATTCTAAAAGGCCCGTACAGTCTTAAATACGGCCCGAATTTCGGGTCTGTTGTTAATATTATTACCAAAAAAGTAGGGCCGTTCGAATCCAAATCATTCAAACTTAACGCCACCGCTATCAAAGGTTGGGAAAGCAACTGGAATGGAACAACCGGGTATTTTAACGTTACAGGCGGAAATTCAAAGGTGTATTTTGCGATTTCCGGCAACAATCAGAATTATGGTAATTATAAAGACGGAAATGGCCGCGAGGTAAAATCATCATTCAAAAAGTACGGATATTCTGCAGAGCTGGGATTCAAACCTGCGCCAACTCATGAATTTCGTGCGAACTTTACCGAATCGCACGGACGCGATATTTGGTTTCCGGCGCTGCCAATGGATGAACGTTCGGATGATACACGGCTTTTTTCATTTGATTATTCTTACAAAAAACCGGAGTCAGGATTATATTCAATCGATTGTAAAGTTTATCATTCGGCTGTTAGTCATGTAATGGATAATAAATGGCGGTCGTTTTCCGATACTGTGGTGGCGATTTCATCCATCGATGCATTGAACCGGGGAGGCAGAGCAGATTTTGGGATACGATCGGGAAAAACGCAAATACACCTTGGCATCGATTATGAAAATATCAGCAAAGATGGTAACAGGATAAAATATTTGATACTTCAGCCATATTTACCCGAAAAGAAAGAAGGCCTGTGGAACGATGCAGATATCCAAAATACGGGAATATTTGCCGAATATAAAAGATTCCGGGAAAATTTTAACATCATTGCCGCCGTTAGGGTTGACTTCAACAAAGCCAATTCCGCTCCCCTGGAGCTTAAAAATATGACGGGAGAAGTAATTTATTTCAACAATAATGTTGATTCATACTTCACTAATTTCAGTATTAGCGCCGGACTAACATACAAGATCACTCGTGATTTTTCAGTCGATTTTTCAGTTGGACGAGGAGTAAGAAGCCCTGATATGGTTGAGCGTTTTATAATTCTTCTGCCGATAGGTTACGATAATTTCGATTATCTTGGAAACCCTGAACTCAAACCGGAAAATAACCATCAGGCCGATCTGACACTAAATTACAATAACATAAAAACAGGATCATTTAGCCTGAATGGATTTTTTTCGTTGATAACCGATTACATTACCGGCGTCGAGGTTCCTCCTTCCGAAGTTAAGCCTCAATCCAAAGGAGTTGTAGGTGTGAAAAAATTTGAAAACACCGACAGGGCATATTTATACGGTTTTGAATTCATGTATAATTCTCCTCCGGAACAGCGTCTCGGCATCAGCATTTCAGCAGCCATGACAGCCGGCGTGAACCCTGAAACCCTGAAATATATCATAGAAAACGGGAAAGTTGTAGGTTCTGAAAAAATTAAAAACGATCCGTTACCCGAAATTCCTCCTCTTGAATCTTTCCTTAAATTGAATTACAAATTTTTGGATAACCGCCTGATACCTGAATTACGTATAAGATTAACGGCTCCTCAAAACAGGATATCGGAATCTTATTATGAAAAAAAGACACCCGGATTTTTTCTTGCAAGTTTCAATGTTGAGTACCGGTTTATTAAAATACTTACTATTGCCGGAGGCATCAGAAATATTTTAAACAATGCTTATTATGAACATCTGAACAGGAGAGTTATCGGCTCTGATATGCCTCTTTACGAACCCGGAAGAATTTTTTACCTGAATCTTATTTTAAATATCTGATCAGTGTGTTAATATGAAATATGGTAGAATGTTGTACGTTATATGATTTTTGTAAATAATTAATCGTTTTTTATGGAGTTTGTAAACCCTTTTTTTCTTTTTGGATTATTTGCCATTTCTATCCCGATAGTGATACATCTTTTCAATTTCCGAAAATTCAGGAAAGTTTATTTCACAAATGTTAAATTTATTGAGGAGTTAAAACAACAAACTCAAAAACAATCACAGCTTAAGCATCTTATAATTTTACTTCTCCGTATCCTTGCAATCGCATCATTAGTACTTGCTTTTGCGCAACCGTTTATTCCCGTGTCAGATTCTGAAATTAACAATGAAGAACGCAATGCGGTGAGCATTTATATCGACAATTCCTTTAGCATGGAAAGCGTTATCGGGGACGGCAGCCTGCTCAACGAAGCCAAAAACAAATCGAAAGAAATAGTGTCGGCATATAAAAACACCGACCTATTTCAACTACTCACAAACGATTTTGAAGGCAGACATCAAAGATTTGTCAGTCAGGATGAATTTATTGAACTGCTCCAGGATATTGATATTTCGC